>WOUX01000111.1 GCA_009773075.1 bacterium
AAAGTTAAATATACAGAGCAAAATTCAAAATTGGATACTAAAGCAAGGGCATATAAATTTGCCCTTCAGGTAATAAGTCTTGTAGATAATCTGTCTAATAACAGGGCTGAAGTAATTAATGGGAGACCAATTACTGAGAAGTGCTACAAGTATTGGGGCCAATATTATCGAGGCACAGGCTGCGAGCTCACGAAAGGATTTTAGAAATTTCCTGAATCATGCATTAAAATCCGCAAACGAAACAAAATTCTGGCTGGGTCTGCTAAGAGATTCAGGAAAGAAGACAGGAGAAGAGATTAACCCGTTAATGAAAGAGGCTAAAGAATTGGCAAATATCTTAGCTTCGAGCATCCTGACTTTAAAAGGTAAGGTTTGAATTTTGAATTGAAATTTTACATTTTCATCTTTAATCTTTTATCTTTATTGGACCCCTTTTAAGAGGAAAGGTTAGTATTCAATGGATTTTGCTGATAAGATTTACAAGAAGGACGATTCTATTGTATCCAGGAAGATAGCCGATGAGTTTATACTGGTTCCTATCAGGCAAAATGTTGGGGATCTGGAAAGCATCTATACCCTGAATGAGACCGCTGCACGCATCTGGGAACTGATTGATGGAGAAACAAAGGTTAGAGAGATAAGAGAAAGGATCGTTGAAGAGTTTGAAGTAACACCCGAAGAAGCAGAAAAGGATCTCATAGAACACTTGCGACAGTTAAAAGGGATAAAAGCTATCGTTGAAGGGTAGACTTGGTGTTGTAATTATTGATAACAAATATTATAATTCTAAGATTAGAGAATTTATCTATGTAAAAAATGTTAAACACTCTTCTTGTCATACCTCCAAAATACGGGACTGATTTTCCTCCGCTTGGAACTCCTGCACTTGCAGGTTATCTGAAATCTAAAGGATCGTATGTAAAACAGGTTGACTGGAATATAGAATACTGTTCCTCTTTTGAATCAGAGAATATAGATAGAAGTAACGTCAATCCTTATTTTCACATCCTTCCTGACAAACCTGCCAACGAACTTCCATATAGTGACGACACATATTCATCATTTTTTTTTACAGAAAGACTTTTATCATCTCCTTTGCTTTTTCGTTTTATAAATGACCATAAAGAGAATCCATTTCATAGGTTCATATTGGAAAAAAGACTCATTGATGAAATCACAAAATTAAAAATTGACATACTTGGGGTCTCTATCATCTCTCCATCTCAAGTGCTATTCAGTTTCACACTTGGGTATCTATTGAAACAGTCTGCTTCAGGAATCCACATGGTTATTGGAGGACAATGGGTATCTTTGTATAGAAATGAGATATTAAAAAGAAATGACCTTGCAGCATATTTTGATAGTGCCATATTTTTTGAAGGTGAAACCCCGCTTTTTAAACTCATCTGTGAACTTTCCAATAAAGGTGATTTATCAAAGGTCCCAAATCTTATCTACAAAAACGGCTCTGACCTTGTTTTGAGTAATTTCCGTTCTGTTGAAAGACCTAATGAACTTCCCGAGCCAAATTTTGATGGACTGCCATTAAACAAATACAAAGCAGTCTCTGACAACAAAGTTTCTCTTACCTTTGAGACATCGAGAGAATGTTACTGGAACAGATGTGCTTACTGTGTTGACTTGCCTCATCCAAAGCAGGGTTATCGGGTAAAGAGTCCATGCCTTGTGGTCAGGGATATCAGGACCCTGCTTGAGAAGTATCCTTTAAGAGAGTTGATTATGTCAGATCCTGCTATGTCTCCAAAGCAGATGCTCGGTATCTCAAAAGAGATTATTAAACAGGGTTTAATGGTTTCTTGGTGGTGTTTTGCAAGACCCGATAAACAGTTTACCAAAGAGGTCTTTGAACATGCTAAAAAGGCAGGATGCACTGCAGTGTCCTTTGGTCTGGAAACAGCAAACCAGAGGCTTTTAGACTTTCTCCAAAAGGGGGTAAACCTTGAAACTGCAAAAAGGGTATTTAAGGATTGTTATGATGCAGGTCTTGGTGTGGACCTGCAGATGATGACAGGCATGCCGACTGAGACCATGGAAGAGGCATTGGAAACAATAAAGTTTCTGGTGGAAAATAAAGAGATAATCCAGCAGGTTACATTTAATGTATATTATTTTACTCCAGGCTGTCTTATACACAAAGACCCTCTGAAATATGGTATTATTTCGCAGGATGACCCACTTCCATTTCAGTTTTTCATAGATTTTTTCCACAGCAAAAACGGTTTATCAAAAAAAGAGGCATTATCTGCAATCCGTCTTTATAATATCTTTATGGAAAAATATGTTCACTAAAAATGTATTCTCAATGGAAAACCATAATGATGCGCTTTTGTGCTGGAGAAAGACAGGGCAGCACAAAAAAATCCTTGTCCACATTGATGCCCATTTTGATTTTGCATGGATTGCAGATAAAGACCCGCAAGATATACTGAATGCAAAAAGCCTTGCTGATTTTAGAAGAATAGCAGAGAAAAATCTTTTCTGGAATTTAAGCAATAAAACAAAAGGCAAACTTACACACATAGGCAATTATATATACCCTGCAATCAAAGAAGATATTGTCAAAGAATTCAACTGGGTTGTGCCTGACAGATTATTCTCTAAAAGACGAAATATAATTCGTCTAAAAAATGAGATAGACAGGATAATCACGCTTAATCCAAAACAAGGCAGTCCATTGAAATTGCATGGCAATCATTTAATATCTGATTTATGCGGCATAAAACTGGTTATAGGCACACTAAAAGATTTACCCATGCTGGAAGAAGATGTGCTTCTTGATATAGATGTAGATTATTTTATTGATAAGGAAAGAGCATGGTTTTATCCTGATAGATTTGTCAAAATATTAGAAGAAAAGGGTTTAAAATCAGACCTTACTACCATAGCCTATTCAGTAGAAGGGGGGTTTACACCTATCGGATATAAATTTATTGGCGACCATTTAAACTATCTGCTGAATGGTTGCAGCGAACAGGATAAGCCATTGGACAAGGTGGTTTCGCTAATAATAAAAGCCATAGATATTAAATCCGCTAAATTATACAAAGAGGCAGTCCATTTTCTAAAAGAGGCTGATATTTGTTACCCAAAATATGCCCCGGTATGCTATCATCTTTCAGACATATATTACGAAATGGGCTTTAAAAAAGAGGCATATGATTATTACCATAAAGCAGTTTCCGCAGATCCATCTTATAGAACCTTATATAACAATAGAGGTCCCCTGTTTGAAGATAGACTCAAATTAAAAAAGGCTGATGCTGAGTATAAAAAGATGCTTGAATTAGACCCGTTTAATCCAAATCCTTTTATCGGGCTTGGTAATATCTATAAAAAAAGAAAAAAATGGGATGATGCGATGTTTAATTATAATGAGGCACTTAAATTAGACCCAAATAATGAAGAGGCACTGCAAAATATCGGATATATCCATATGATAAAAAATGATCTGGATAAAGGAATGGAAAATCTAGAAAAGACGCTCTCTTTAAAACCCGATAATCCTCTCGCACATTCATATCTGGGACGTGTCTATATGAAGAAAAAGAAGTATAATGAGGCAATGAGAGAAACGAGGCGTGCAATCAATTCAGGGGCATTTACCTGTACTCAATTAAGATGGAGGCTTGTTTTTATATATTTTAAAAAGGGATTATATGATAGGATGCTTGATGAATTAAAGGCAGCATTTATTGTATCTTATTATCATATCTTCTGGAGAGTTAAGGGGTGGCTGAGATATTAATGAGAAATAATGATATTTTGTGGAAATTGATTGAAGATAAAGTCGTGCTTCTTGATATGGATGAGGGAAGGGCGATTATCCTGAACGATGTTGGCTCCCACATCTGGATGGCACTTGAAAAGCAAAAGACTCAAGAAGAACTTGTGCATGAAGTAACCACAGCATTTGATATTGATGAAGATGTTGCAAAAAAGGATACCCGCTCTTTTCTGGATGAGATGATAAGAAAAGACCTGATAAGGGTTCTATAAAATCATGGAAGGCATAAACATACCAGAACTGCGATACAGCAGTTTCAGCAAACGCCTCCACTTTAAAAAGGAGAGTGAAGGGGTTCCGCTGGAAGGTGCTATAGAGGTTACAAGCCATTGTAATCTGAATTGCAAACACTGCTATATCAGGGATAACTCTATAGAGGATGAATTGAGTTATGATGAATGCTTAAGAATCATAGATGAGATTGCTGATGCAGGCTGTCTCTGGCTTACATTTACCGGTGGAGAGCCGTTTATTCGTAAGGATTTTCTGGATATCTATACCTATGCTAAAAGAAAGGGACTGCTTATTGTAATATTCACCAATGGCACACTCATTACCCCTCAAATAGCAGATTATCTAAAAGAGTTTAAGCCATTCTATCTGGAGATAAGCCTCTATGGCATGAGCAGGGAAACCTATGAAGATGTTACAGGCTCTGCTGATAATTATGACAGATGCATGGACGCAATCTCTCTTTTTATGGAGAGACAGGTCTTGTTCAGGTTAAAAAGTGTTCTTATAAAACAAAATAAGCACGAGATATTTAAGATGAAAAGTTTTGCCAGAAGACTTGGTGTGGATTTTAGGTTTGACCTTCTTATCAACCCGAGGATTGACGGAGGAAAGGTTCCATGTGATGTGAGGGTTACGCCTGAAGAAGGGGTGAATATGCAAATGGCTGATGAAGATATTCGTAAAGAACTGACAGAGGCCTATATGGAATTGTATGGAGAAGAAAACTCTGATTTATTATTTC
>WOUX01000112.1 GCA_009773075.1 bacterium
CTGGGCGGCAATATGCGACAGGAGATATTGGCAGCCCTTGAACTCGCCTGCTCTGATAGTGATGTGCGCGTAATAGTGATCACAGGGGCAGGAAAGGCGTTTTGCGTAGGGGGCGATATAGATGAATTTGTTTCCGGAACTACAAAGGCCCTTTCAAATACCGCTACCAGTGAACGGCCTGCCATGAGCAAGATCGTCCTCTTAATCAATTCTATTGAGAAGCCTGTCATTGCCGCTGTAAATGGGGCGGCGGCGGGCGGCGGATGCAACCTTGCCCTATCGTGTGACATCCGTATTGCGAGTGAGCGTGCCAGATTTTCTCAGGCATTTGTGAAACGAGGGGTACATCCTGATTGGGGAGGCATCTGGTTCTTGCCGAGGCTGGTTGGCTATGCCAGGGCGGCAGAATTGATTTTCACAGGAGACGTAATAGATGCTGAAGAAGCGCTTAGAATTGGCATAGTCAATAAAGTGGTGCCTCACGATAATCTCATTCACGCAACAAAAGAACTGGCCCATAAAATGGCAAAGAATGCCCCAATACCAATAGCCCTGGCAAAGAGAGGTCTCCAGAATTTTTATAAGATGGATATATCACAAGCCGTTGATTACGAAGTGATGACCATTGGGGTATGCTGGAATACTGAGGATCGAGTCGAGGGCATGAAGGCGTTTATAGAGAAACGTGAGCCAATTTTCAAAGGGAGATAGTTAGAGGAGGAGGGGTAGACATGACAATGACGGGACCGCTCACCGGCATTAGAATCCTGGACCTATCACATGCCCATGCAGGGCCCTATGGATCTCAGCTTTTGGGTGACCTGGGGGCAGAGGTATTGAAGATAGAGCCTCCAGGCAGGGGGGATATCGTTAGGGGGATCAATCCGAGCTTAAAGGGTGAGAGCTATTATACCCTGGCCCTCAATCGAAACAAGAAGAGCATTACGCTGGATATGTATACTGAATCCGGCAAAGAGGTATTCTATGACCTGGTCAAAATATCTGATGTAGTGTTTGACAATTTTAGAGCTGGTGCCATTGAAAGATTGGGGGCTGATTTTGAAACCCTGAAGAAGATGAATCCTAAAATTATCTCCTGTTCTATTACCGGATATGGTACAGCAGGGCCATATAAGGATAGACCTGCTATTGATGATATGGTTCAGGGGATTGCAGGCTCATTAAGCCTTGCAGGGGAACCTGATGGCGGTCCACTTCGTCCTGGTATTGCAATTGCGGATCTTTCAGGAGGCTTTTTCGGCGCTATGGGTGTCGTTGTAGCCCTCTACGAAAGGCAGAAGACAGGCAAAGGGGTAAGAGTAGATGTAAACCTTTTAGAATCTACTATGTCCCTTATGTCCAATCACTTTCAGATGTTCTTTCTTTCCGGCAAGCCTCCAGCACCTCAAGGAAAAAGGCATCCTGCTGCCCCTATAGGGGTGTTTCAAACCCGGAATGGATACCTCACCTTAGGTCTCTCATGGCCGAACATAGTCCATGTACTCGATAGAAGCTGGCTTCTGGATGATCCCAGGTTTGATACGATGGAAAAAAGGCTGAAGTCTAAGAATGAATTGGAAAGTATCATGGAAGATGCACTCATGGAGAAGGATACGGAAGAATGGTTGGAGCTGTTTAAAGAGCATGACATAATTGGCGGACCTATAAACACACTGGACATGGTAGAAAAGGACCCCCAGGTGATTTATAATCAGACCATTATCAATATGGATCACCCTCTCTGTGGGCCTATTAAGGCGGTGGCGACCCCCATAAGGATAAAGGACTGTATGGATGGCACCCACGAGCCGCCGCCAACCCTTGGTCAACATACTGACAAAGTGTTGAAAGGGCTTCTTGGATATTCCAATGAAAAGATAATGTCTATCCAAAAAGAAGCAGGGGAGCATGCTAAGGAGTTGGCAAAACATGTAAAAGAGAAGATATAGAATAGTTAGTGGTGGCGATACCCCATTAAAGTATATTTTTATGAAAAATTCAAAGCTCTCCTTATGGCGAATTCACTACGGGTGGGTTGTAGTTGCCGGGGCATTCCTGGCTACTGCCGTCTCCGGTGGTCTCTTTTATAGCTTTGGCGTATTCTTTCAACCTCTTCAGGAGGAATTTGGCTGGACGCGGGCTACCACTGCATCGATAAACACCGTGTGGCTGATCAGCTTCGCGGTCTCAGGCTATTTCATGGGTTGGTTGACCGATGTGCGTGGGCCGAGATTTGCCATGTTACTGGGTGCCGTACTCACGGGCGCCGGTCTCTTCCTGACCAGCCGCGCCGTCTCCGTGGGACACTTCTATCTCACCTATGTCCTTACCGGCATTGGAACAGCGGCGACCTGGTCGCCACCCCTGACTGTAGTACAGCGGTGGTTCGAGAGAAAGCGCGGGCTGACACTGGGGATAGTTGCCTCCGGTGTGGGGGCAGGAACCATGGTCTTAAGCCCGCTATTGAGCTGGTTCATCACCTCTTATGGCTGGCGTGAGGCATACATTGGTCTGGGTGTGCTTTGTCTCGTGGCGATGACTCTAGCTGCCCTGGTTCTGATACAAAGTCCCCTGGAAAAAGGGATGTTGCCCTATGGCGCCGCGCCGCAGCGAATGACAGCCGCTATCCATAACTCAGAAAACCAGCAAGGGGATGCTCCGGCAGAGAAAGAGCACTGGAGGATAGGTGCTGCCGTCAGAACAAAAGCATTTTACTACATATGGGGCATCTATGTACTCTCTCTGGTGCCACCCTATGTGCTCTCGGCGCACATCGTTCGATTTGCTACTGACACGGGTGTAACAGCGCTGGCGGCGGCAAGCGCATTGGGGGCATTCGGGATCGGAGGTACCATCGCCCGCGTTGGAGGAGGAGCCCTTTCGGACGTGTTAGGATGGACCAAAGGTATCGCCATCTTCTCCTTTCTCACTGCAGTACCTGTCTTTGTTTTAGTTTTAATAGGGACACCGGGTGTGGCTGTAATCTTCGTCACTATGCTCGCCCTGGGCGTGTTTTCCGGTGCCCGTGTACCACTGATTCCTGGCCTGTTGGGGTACTATTTCGGTACGGACTATCTGGCCAGGCTGATCGCGATCACCCACGGGTTCGCTGTAATCTTTGCATCGGGCAGCCCTGCCCTTGCCGGTTTCATCTTCGATCGTACCGGCAGCTACGCTATCCCCTTCTATCTGGCAGGGTTCTGTGCTGTGGGTGCAGGTATTCTCGCTCTGCTGACACATCCCCCAGGGGATAGGAGCTATTCTTGATTAAAGGCACAAAGATGAACGACAGGATGTTCTTGAAATTGACAAAAGAAAAACAGACAGCTTCTTTCGAGAGTGATTACCCTGTTAGAGAAGAAATCTCTGACGGAGATTATATCTTTCGGTACAGGATACACGAAGCCAATAATAAAGAAGGCGGTAAGTGTAATTCACGGCTGGATATAGCAAAGAAACACCTGCAAAATATCCTCGATATAGTAATCCCCTGTAGTGGAGATTCAGAAGTGAGAATTGACGGGTTCAAGCTCATGAACGATAGAAGTCTCATACACAGGCTATATGATCAAGACAACAAAAGTGCTGCTGCCTCATCGGGCAGTAAGATACTGGAAAGCCCTTTGTTTAGGGAAGCCATGCGGGAATCTGGAGGAGGAGAGAGGAACGGTCAAGGATGCAGTTTCCAGTCTATAAGAAATGCCTCCCTTTATGAACCGACTATCGAGTATATTCAACGGCTACTACAGAGTTTGTTGGATCTGGTAGACCTGGAAAGTGATGGAAGGATGGTAAAGGTTGATGCCTTCAGGCTTAAAGACTTGTCCCAATGGGTTGAAGAGTCTCCCTGTGATCCTGCTGACATGCTGAGATATATAGCAACAGGATGTAACTGTAATTGTGTTTTTTGTTATAACAAAGGATGCCCCCCATCTCTGGCACTTACGAGCCCTTCTAAGTCTCCTGACGAAGAGTTCAAAGAGGTACAGACCCGCCTGAAATACTTTTATCCTGAAAAAAAGAAGAACTTATTCACAAGTCTGGGAAGCAGCTTTGAGGCATTCATTCATCCCCATTTCAGAGAGGTACTACAGGAAGTTCGGAAGAAGAGCGATAAACTTATCAGAATAACTACAAATGGTTCGACTCTGACAGAGGAGATGATTGATTACCTTTTGGGGTTTAATCCATTGCACCTGGATGTTGCCCTGCATAGTTCTTCAACTCATAGGAGGCAGAGGTTAATGCATGACAAAACCCCGGAGATCGCTATCAAATCTCTGCCTTTACTCAGGAAAGCCGGTATTCCTTACAACATAGTCATTGTGCCGTGGCCTGACGGATCTCCGGAGGAGATGCTGGATGACATGGAGAGAACGATTGAGTATGCTGATGAAAATGACGCCCATCTCGCAGAAATCAGCTTACCGGGGTACTCTAAGTACTTTTCAGAAGATGAGCTGTTCGACCATGATTTCATCTGGGAGGCGATTGCCAGGAAGGTAAGGGATATAAGGAGTAAATACGGGATTCCCATAGTAATCAGGCCTGCTATGTATGAAGAGGGGCTGTTCTGTAACCGAAAGAACCTGCCGGAAATTATCGGAATAGTGAAAGGCTCTCCGGTGGCTAACAGTGGTTTACAAAGAGGCGATATATTGACGAAGATAGGGAGCAATGTGATCCACAATAGACCTCAGGCCCGAACCCTCCTCTCCATTTTACAAAAGAATGAGA
>WOUX01000113.1:0-1069 GCA_009773075.1 bacterium
AATGTATTGAGAACTATGCAAAACTATTTATGTTTTGAAGAAGTATACCTGAGAGCGAATAATTAGGCTGTAGCCTATAGGCTATTAGACTATAGCCTTCTTACATACATGTTTGAGCCCTAAGGGCGAGTTTGTGAATTCTCAATGGAGCGAGCTTAGATGGGTCAAAAAATGTATGCTGAAGCGAAAATGGGTACTTTTTCAAAGCTCTAAAAGTTACAAAGACAGAATACAAACAATATAAAATTATTGTCAAGGGAAAAATACACACAACCCCACTTTTTTATTCAATCTCAGTTAAAGACATTCTAAACAGTTCCACTGGTACCAGCATAACCGGAGGCCAACCGTACTCTATTCCCTTGTTTTCCCCTAAGATAGTCAATCATAGGATCCACAATTAGAGGAACAACATCAGGGAGCATCTTGGGCATCAGGTTATCCATTACTTTGGGCATGAGTTCCGGCATCTGTTCCTTCATATAATCAGGCATAGGTATCTTTTCTGCAACACGTTCCAGCATGGCAGGCATAACCTTTGGCATCATTTTGGGCAGCAAGAGCGGAAACAGGGTCGGAAACATAGGTCTCATCATCCAGAGTAAGGCACTGCCCAGAGGACCAAGTTTCCCTATAAATCGCATCATGCCGCCCATTCCCAAAGGCATAGCATTGATTAGGTCCGGCCACATGCTGCTCATCAGGTTTGCAAATCCCTGGGGGGTCATCAAGGCGATCATCCCTTCAAAAACCGCCCATTGCCGTGTCACTTCCGGCTCCGGATCCTTGAATCTTTTGCCCAGACCCATGCAAGCAAATGCCGCCAAATCATGAACACCAATAGCTTTACCCTTTTTGTCTGCACTGACACGGAGTTGAAACTCACAACAGGGGCATAGTGCCAGAATCGCCTCGGCATCTATCTCCTCGGCTTCCTTGATTCTTATATCCCCCACATCATGGGCAACCAGAGGTTCCTTAAGTAATGTCAGCACAGAACCACAGCAGTGAGCATCCTCTCTGTTATACTCCATCTCTTCAAACTTGATCCCCGGAATCGCCTTAATCA
>WOUX01000113.1:1096-5818 GCA_009773075.1 bacterium
CTCTCCCCATATGACAGGAGTCATGCCATGTTACCTTCTTATTAACCTCGTGGGTATACTTGAACTTATCCTCTCGAATCTGTTCGCTGATAATCTGGCTATAATGCCTGGTCTTAATATCGAATTCAATGCCATGTTTTTTAGCCCACTGGGGGTATATGTGCCTCCACATCATATCACAGGCAGGACAAGAGGTGATTACCGTATCTGCACCGCATGCCTTTACAGAGGCAATATTCCTCTTCATGTTATTAAGGAAGATGTCCCACTTGCCGGCTACCAGCATAGGGGTTCCGCAGCAATTCTCCTTGGGCCCGAGATAGGTAAAATCCACTCCCGCAGCATCCAGAAGGGTTACTGATGCCTTCCCAATATCTTCTTCCACATAGCTTGCCGTACATCCGGCAAAATAGACGTTATTGGCCTTTTTGTTGGGGCCGTGTTTCTCCTTCAACTCCTCAGGGAACCATGCGTCTCGATTCTTTCTGTAACCTGCCCAGATATTTCCTTCTTTGGTAAGGGCAGCAGCCATCATCTCAAAAGGCGGGAAGGTCATCTTACCATCTTCATGGATCAGCTTCCCGCGCAGTTTCATCCATGAAGGCTCAATAGGCAAAGAGGCAGAGCATCTCTGATTACACAGCTCACAGGTCGTGCATGCTATAATGGTGTCTACCATCTTCTGATCCCAGTTTACTTTATTCTCCATATATTCCCTAAGCCAGTACCATTTCCCTCTCGGACTTTGACTCTCCCATCCGCGACCATAGAACTGGTCGCATTCGTCAACACAGTAACCACACTGGGAGCAGGAATAGGCATACCATGCCACATCAGGCGGGATACCCCTTGTGGCTTTTTTATAGCGTTCTCCAACCTGGGTGATTACAGCATTCCCGAATGGCCGAATCAGTGGTTCAAAGATACTGACTATCCTCATCAGAGATCCGATGATTCCACTGCTCAGAACCTTTTTGGGGTTGAAGATACCCCTTCTATCCACTTCTTTTTTAAACTTTTTAAGCCTTTCTAATCGTTTACTACCCAGGACATCTTCGGCTTTCTTAGTGAAGTAAAGACCTGTTGAATAAGCCCGCCCCCCGTGTTGTTCGGGAATTTTGATTATAGTGAGGACAAGGCCGAAAACGAAGTTGTAAGAGAATTTCCTCTGGTCAGAGGGAATAAAGCCAAGGATAACCGCTTCAGGTCTTCCCCCCCTGCCTTTGTGAATGATTACCCCTTCTTTTACAATAGGTTGATTTACCTTTCGCTCAATTTCGCTCATTACTTCACCCAGATTATTAAGAGGGACAATTACCTCCGCAGGGACAAGGGAAGGTCCCAGGCGTTTCACAACCATAAGCTTAAACCGGTTTTCCCATTCATGCTCCGCAATTCTATCAGACAAAACCTCGCCTTCAAACATTCCAGCAATTTCAGTTAGTTTCCCCTTTATTTTTGAGGCGTCTTTCTCTGCATAAGCAATCGTTACTATATATGCAGCCGGTAAAATAATGCGGTCTTCCACTGTGTGCCCCAGGTGTTCCATCAAAGGAGTCCTGTTTTTAAGCTCCGCCATTTTCGGGTTGATAAAAACAATCGACCAGAAGGGTAATTCATTTTTGTCCATAGTATCTATAGCCTCTTGCAACTTCCTGGCATCAGGAAAAGCAAGTGCACTAACAGCAATATTTTCCAACTTCTTGATTCTCAGGGTCACCTGGGTAATAAACCCGGTGGTCCCCTCGGCATCCGCAATCAGATCAAGATCGTCACCGTAAAATTCCTTAATGGTGCCATCAGGCAATACCACACGGGCGCTTATTACATTGTCTTTAAAATACCCATAGGCGTATGATCCAATGCCTGCACCACCCTGAGCTAACCATCCACCAACAGAAGATGAAGGCGCACTTGTAGGATAGAGACGGAGATCCAACTTTTGCTTCATCAGTTCCTTCTGTAGTTTTTCCCATGTTATCCCGGGCTGAACAGTAACCTTCAAACCATCACTGTCTGTATGAATGACCTCCCGCATACGCCAGAAATCGACTACTATCCCCTTCTTCATAGGGATAGCCCCTCCATCCCCACTGGAGGCCTTTCCTCGAGGGGTAAGGGGCATGTTATTCTCATTTGCCCATGAAACCAGGTGAGCTATCTCTTGTTCTGACTCAGGCTGGACAATTGCATCCGGGATAGTACTTCCTATGAAGGGGTGAATTATGCCCGGAATAGCTGCTGTATCGTGGGAATAGAGCCTACGCTCTGTCTTATCGAAAGTTACCCTCTGATCAAATTCCTTCTTTAACCAGTCTTTTTGTTTTGACGTTAGACGTGCCATTTTATTTACCTCCAACAATATATATCTTAATAGTTCATACTGGAAAATTCCCTTGATTTTGCTTAATCTTAACCATAACTACATTGCCTTTGCCATAAGATTCTTTTTATGCTCCAGCTGTTCCATCAATACTTCGCGCATGATATCGCAGGCCTGATCTAATTTAGGACTCGACAGAGCGTAAATAATATATGTTCCTTCCCGACGGGTAACGACCAGGCCTTTAGATTTGAGGAGGGACAAATGCTGGGATATGTTGGCGGCAGGATAACCGGTAATCTTAATCAACTCTCCAACTGTCCGTTCTTGCTCCCTTAAGATATGAACAATTGCCAAACGTTTAGGGTTTGAAAGCATCTTTAATATGTCTGCTTGAAGTTCTAATAATTCCATTTCTGTCTCTGAAAACTCCATTTGTCGCTCCTTTATTAAGTTCATATATTCGCATCTTCTAATATATTGTATATGTTAAATATCAAAAATCAAGAAAAATTTTGCGGGAGTGTTGTGCTTCTGGAATTACAGAACTCTAACGGCTGGTTGAACAAAGGATTGAACGCGACCTTTCAGGTCTCATCAATCCTTATTGGTTATAGGTTATAATGTTGATGGCTTCGTAAAAAGTCCAATTTGCCTTTATTTGTCATTCCTGCGAAAGCAGGAATCCAGTGATTTCAAGCAAGTACGGACTCCCGCTTTCGCGGGAGTGACGCGATTTTGACTTTTTACGGGTCCATCAATATTGGAGGGAAAGAATATACGACTACGAATCCCTTGCTCCTGTGAACTGTTGCTTACTCAGGGATCAGAGGTCAGGAGCCAGGTTCCCATTTCATTCTGATTCCCGAATTCTGGTTCCTGGCTTCTTAGCAGTTACTATATTTATTTCTATCTGGAAACCTTCCACCCAGTCACAGGGACAAACTTCCCACTACCTGGGTCAGCCTTAAAGACCTTTGCCGAATTTATCCCCTTGTGATTACTGGAACTGAAATTTATAGGGCCGGAGAGCCCTTTCATGTCAAAATCCTTTATGCTCTCCAGGGCTGTTACCAACCGCTCCCCGTCTATATCCCTGCCTGCCCTTAAAAGACCTTCATTCAATACTACACCAATTGACCAGATGAATGTGTGTGTCTTCCCCCGATATGGCTTTTCTGTACCAGGTGCATATTTGAGGATTACCTTCCTCATGAAGGCTACACCTTCACCCTCGTCATACCAGGAAGCAAAAGGGCTAGCTGCATAGTATTTTTTTGCTGCCTCCCTGGCAACATGTATAGCCTGTTCGTCGGCTGCCGCTGTGTTTCCAAAGACATGTACATCCATACCTAACTTCTTTAACTCCCTCAAAAGTATACCGGTAGGTTGGGTAAGAAAACCGCACAATACTATGTTGTTCACCTGATACCTTTTCATAGTCATTACCTGAGATGTGGCATCAAGAGAACCAGGGTTTAAAACCTCTTTTGTTACAGGAGTCAGTTTATGGAATTTCAGCCTCTCAATTGCAGATTCGAGGTCAAGTTTTCCTGTCTCATTATCAGGGTAAACCAGGGCAACCCTGGGATCCTGAGGCTTCAGATCCTCTATCATGTAATCGATGATAGTCTTCATTGTATTGGGATAGGTTTCAAATACAGCAAAGATATATCTCTTAAAAGGCGATACGTTCTTATCATTGGGCGGTATCGCCATGGTTGGGATCTTTTCCTTTTCCATGTGTCGAAAGAGGGTTACAGTTGCCCCTGAAGATGTAGGCCCGATCAGCGCTAATATCTGATCCCTGTAAAGGAGTTTTTTGAAAGAGGCTATGGCCTGTGGGATTGCATATCTATCATCCTCAACTATGAGTTTTACCTTTCTGCCGTTAATCCCACCCTGTTCGTTGACATATCTGAAGATGCTTCTTAAAGCGTTGGTTCCAGGTAGAGTAAGATCGGTTGCAGGACCGGTTTGATCGAGTATAACCCCGATCGTTAATGTATCACTGGTTACCCCTCTTCGGTCATCAGCATATCCCTCGCTCATAAAAGTAAAGATACATATCAGAACTCCACAAATGGCACAAAACAATTTGAAGTTCATTTTCATGATACTACCTCCTTTGTTTAGTAGGGTTAGCACTGCATTTATAATAGTTTAAATATTACAGATGTCAACAGAAATTTCCTGCTGGTATTGGATACCCTATCAGTTCTTTTCTCTAACATGATGAGTAGGCAAGCCTTTAGATCTATCAAGTCATTGGTATCTACACAGGTCTGCTCAAACAGCTTCCATAATGCCCTAACTGCCCGTAGATCATTTTTGGTCTTATGCTTGCGGCGTTTCTTCTTAAGAAGACCCACAGACCGCCATATCCCCCTTATGGCCTT
>WOUX01000114.1 GCA_009773075.1 bacterium
CTGTCTAACACAGAAGATGCGGATATGGCTGAAATTGCAAGTGAGCTTGCAAAGGCAGAGGCCGTCCTCCAGGCATTGAGACAATCATCAGCAAGGGTGCTCTCCCAGTCGTTGCTGGATTTCTTAAGATAGTCATTGGTCATTGGTTAATGGTCAACAACTGATGACTGAAATTAGGAGGCAGGATGCTGGTTCTGACAAGGAGGTCGGAGGAGTCCATAAAGCTTGGCGATGATATAACTGTTACTGTCTTAGAGATAAAAGGCAATCAGGTCAGGCTGGGCATCGAGGCTCCTACAGGTATAAGGGTTTATAGAAAAGAACTATACGAAAAGATAAAGTCAGAAAATGTCAGATCATCAGGGCTATCTATTAGTGAATTTAAAAAGATAAAAGAGGTTTTGAAATAAAGATGGTACGGTTTGAGACATCAAGGTTCGGGATATTAGAGGTTGATGAAAAAAAGACTATAACTTTCCCCGAGGGCATTCTGGGATTCCCTGATATTAGACATTACATCTTAATGGACCACAAAGATACCCACCTTAAATGGCTTCAAGCAGTGGATAACCCTGATGTAGCATTTATAGTGGTAGCATCATCAATCCTTTCTCTTGACTATTCAAGAGAGCTTGATGCTGCCACAAAACAATGCCTTCAGCTTGAAAATGATGAAGACCTTGTAATACTCGTAATTTTGAGGGTGGAAGGCGAGAAGGTGATAACCAACTCTCAAGGTCCTATACTACTGAATGCCAGCCGTATGAGGGGCATGCAGGTCGTTCTGGAAAAGATCGAAGCCGGCAGATCCTCTCAAGCCTCCTTCCTGCCTTAATTAAACCTCCCCTGCAAGATTCTTTTTCAACCCCTAAAGTTTTTTCGAAAACCTTTCGATAAGAGTATTGAATAGAGGGTAATAATGGTCAGAAAGGAGGTGGATAAATCAGTTTGCAGAGTTCTGCGAAGAAAGATCTGAACCTCACGGGTAGTGGAAAAGGCATGGAAGCCTTAAAAACATTGGGTCATAGGTAATAATACCGATGACTAAAATTTCAAGGAGGAAAAGAATATGTCATTAGTAATCAACACCAATATAGCTTCTTTAAATGCACAGAGAAACCTTGCAACAAGTACTCTGAACCTTAATAATTCTGTCCAGAGACTCTCTTCAGGACTGAGAATCAACAGTGCAAAGGACGATGCGGCCGGTCTTGCCATATCCGAGAAGTTGAGGGCACATACCCGGAGCATAAACCAGGCGGTAAGGAACTCCCAGGACGGTATAAGCGTTTCCCAGACGGCAGAAGGTGCCTTGAGTGAGATAGGTGGTCTGCTTTCCAGGATGAGGGAGTTGGCAGAGCAGGCTTCCAATGGTTCCATCAGCGCATCAAACAGAAGTGACCTGGACAGCGAGTTCCAGCAGTTGAAGACGGAAATAGACAGAATCGCCACTGTTACTGAGTTTAACGGGACAAAGTTAATTGACGGTAGTCAATGTGCAAATGGTATAACCCTGCAGGTCGGTTTCCAGGGCACAACCGATGACAGGATTACCGTTATGTCAGGTCTTACAAGTGTTCATTCAGGTAGCGCCCTTTCTCTTACAGGCAACTACTCTGCAATCATATCGGCAGCACAGGCAACCTCGGTTCTCGCTGCAATTGACAGCGCCATAAGCACGGTTGCAACCAGGAGAGCAACCCTTGGAGCGGTCCAGAACAGGCTGGATACGACCATATCCAATCTAAGGGTCGCTTCAGAGAACCTGACTGCTGCGGATTCCCGCATAAGGGATGCAGACTTTGCCTATGAGACAGCTCAGTTTACGAGAAACCAGATCCTTGTTCAGGCTGCAACAGCGATCTTAACCCAGGCGAATGTGCTTCCGCAGGCAGCACTTCAACTATTAAGATAGCATAGCCGCTTAGCTATTAGCAAAGATGCCTGCTTTAACAGGCAACATCTCTTTACCCCGCTCCTGTCAACCAGGAGCGGGGTACCCTAATAGCTATCTGCTAAGAAGGAGGTATGGCGATGATCATAGATGATGATCTTAAAAATATAGCGATACCCAGGGTACCACCTTCACCTATTGCATCTGGAGAAAAAGGACACGAGCATGGAGGGGCGAACGGCCTTACAAAAAAGGTTTCTAAGGAGAAAGACCTTCTTAACAAAATAAAAGAGGTTGTAAAAGACACCTTAAAGATGGAGCGATACGGAAACATGGGTATCCGCCTCGAGATTGAGAAAGATTTAAACATTGTTGTGGCAAAGATTGTTGATAAAGAGAGCGGAGAGGTTATCAGACAGGTGCCCCTTCCAGAGATTATAGAGCTTTCTAAAAGCATAAAAGAGCAACTCTCTAAAATGGTTGAAGAACAAAGTGGTATTCTTATGCATAAGGAGGTTTGAGGATGTCTGTTGTAGCAGGCGTTGGTCTGAATTCCGGCATAGATTATAATCAACTCATTGCAAGTTTGATGGAGGTTGAACGTCAGCCGTTATACAGGCTTCAGAGTAAACAATCGGGATATAATAAACAGGTAAGCGTTTACGGAGAAATTTCTACACGGATGTCGGCACTTAAGACTGCCATGGACAATCTGAGAACTACCTCCAATTTTTATGCAAAGACAATATCAGTAAGTGATACAACCGTATTGGATGCCACTGTCAGCAATTCTGCAGCAGCAGGAAATTATACTGTTGGATTGCATTCTGTTGCAGGGAAGATTCAGCTTGCTGCTCCCGAAAAAGAACTACATACAGGCGTGGCAGCATCTACTACAGTTGTAAACAATAGCGGGGCAGATAAAGTTTTTCAATATACCTACGCAGGGACCCAACGAAGCATCACCGTGGCGAATGGTACTACCCTTGAAGGTCTCAGAGATGCAATCAATAGCGATGCAAGCAATCCAGGGGTTACCGCAACCATTCTCAATGATGGTACTAATTACAGGCTTGTACTTACCGGAAAGGATACGGGGAGCGCTAAAACTATCACGATCGATGCCGGGACCACGCTCGATGGCACCGGCAGCACCGTTGATTTCAGGGCTGCAACCTTTACAGAGAGCCAGGCCGCCCAGGATGCCAAATTCAGGGTTGATGGTGTGGATATAACAAGAAGCTCGAATTCAATTACAGATGTTATAACCGGAGTAACCTTTACCCTGAAAAAAGAGATCAGTTCAGGTTCGGTTACCCTCTCGGTAACGAATGATACAAATACCATTAAGGAAAGGATTGATTCCTTTGTCAGTGCGTATAATAATCTTGTCTCCTATGTCTCTTCACAATCAACCTATAACACCACGACCCATACAGGCGGCCCCCTGTTCGGAGACTCTACCTCAAGGAACGCGATAAATAGGTTGAGAAGTATCGTCACAACCAGGGTGGATGGACTTCCTGAGGATATGAGGGTGCTTGCACAGATCGGGATATCCACCAATAAAGACGGAACCCTATCGGTAAACACCACCACATTAACCGACAAACTCTCTACGAGTCTTGATAAAGTAGCAAATCTTTTTACAACCGCCACCTCCGGAGCAGCGAATCAACTCTATGATTATATTGATGATGTGACCGATTTTGTTGATGGCGCTGTTACGGTCAGGACCAAGGGACTTAACAGCAGTACTAAAGAAATTTCGGACAAGATCACCGCGCTTCAGGATAAACTTGTAGTAACAGAGCGGAATCTCAGTGCCAGGTTTGCCAATCTCGAGGCCCTACTTGGGGGACTGACCTCCCAGGGAGCGTTTCTGACTAAACAGTTCGGATGATTATTTTTAGAAAGTAATAAGGAGGTAAAATGCAGCGCACTACAGAGTACAGAAAAACAGAAGTTAATACTTCAGATAATGTAAGGGTGGTTTCTTTACAGGCAAGGGACTATACATTGGAAAGGCAACAGCGATCGTGGGAGAATTATCCAGTTCTTTGAATATGGACGGTGGTGAGATAGCTAAAAACCTTGGAAGGCTGTACGATTATATCCTTGACAGACTCCTTTACGCCAACCTCAGGAATGATCCCAGGGAATTTGATGATATGGAAAGGGTTCTTGAGGTTCTGAGAAATGCATGGAAGGAGATGGAAAGAGGGATAACTGTATCAGAAAATGTCCCGATGGCAGTGAATAGTGTTGGAATGGGGCTCAGGATATGAATGGAAGCGTCCGGCACCTTTATAATGAGCTGCTCGAACTGGCTAAGGTACAGAAAGATGCCCTTATACAGGGCGGATTTGAAGATGCAATAAAGATACAGGAACTGCGTCAAGGCATTATAGATAAGATTCAAAATATTGACAGCAATGGAACATTAAATTATATTTCTGACCTGCCAACTGGAAAAAATGACCCTGAGAGGGAAGAATTTTCCCAGAGGATACGAATGGATCGTGAGAAAATCCTCTCACTCGACAACGAAATGCGGGCCATTATTGAAGCAGAACTCCGTTCCATAGCGGATAGATTGAATACTATTCAGAGAATAAAGACATTTTACCGCAATGCCTCTCCTCATCGCCATGTAGGAAACAACCTGAGCATAAGCGTAAGTTAATCAATACCAACTCGCAATACCCCGCCCCTCTTCTCATACATTTTACAAAAAATCTTTACGCCGGAGAGTAGATTTCTAGAAGACCAGGTCTGGTTTGGAATAAACCTTGCTGTATTCTTTTGGCAAGATGTACATCTGGCCGATCCGTTTATTCTAAAATGGCTACAACCTTATTTTCCAATGGGTAAAGAAGATGGAGAAAGCGAGAAGATAAATGGGAACATTATTGGCTGGAATAAAACTTGCCGACGAACCCTACCTCGACCCCAAAAAAGGAAAGGGCATAGAATGGGATACAAGTAAACGATGGAACCCATTCAATAGTTATAAATTGCTTGCACATGTGGATAGATGGAAAAAAATCAAAAGAGGAAAGCCTATACCCCCACCAATTCTTATTACTGTTGACCCTACAAATGTCTGCAATTTAAATTGCATTTGGTGTAATGCGGAGTTTATACGAAAAGAACGCAAAGGCTCATTGTCCAAAAATATGTTATTAAATCTTGCAGATTTCCTCCCTCGATGGGGAGAAGGCAGCCCTGATTGGGCGCAGGGAGTTGGTGCAGTTTGTATAGCCGGTGGAGGTGAACCGCTTTTGAATCCTGCAGCCCCTGTTTTTATTGATAAAGTTGCTGAAGCCGGTATAGAAGTGGGGATAGTTACCAATGGCAGCATGATAAACAGGCATATTGACTCTCTGTCTCATTGCACATGGGTTGGTGTCTCTGTTGATGCGGCAAGGGCAGAGACTTTTAATAAATTTAAAGGGGCACATCTGAATAATACATTTGACCATATTATTGAAAATATAGCTACCCTGGCAGATTATGCCAAAAGGCACAATAACAGATTGGGATTAAAGCACCCTGCTTATGGTGTAAGTTACAAGTATCTCTTATACAAGGACAATATTGCTGAAATATATCAGGCTGCAAAGCTTGCAAAAGAGATAGGATGCAAGAATATCCATTTCCGTCCGGCAGGAACAACATGGGACAAATTAGGAACAGAACAAGAAATTATATTTTCCAGTGAAGATATTGCCTTGTTCAACGAACAGATTGCAAAGGCATTAGAGTTGAATGATGAAACATTTGGAGTTTACGGGGTTACGCATAAGTTTAATTCGCAGTTTGACAAGGCTAACTACTTTGATAAGTGTTACGCAATATTTATGACAGCAGTAATAGGTCCTCCCGCGCGCAACAATGCCTCCCATGACTCTTTTATTCTTGGTCTGTGTTGTGACAGGCGTGGAGATGAAAAGCTTGAATTAGCAGGTGACATTGAAGACGTTGGAGAGATTCAAAAGTTGTGGGGGACAGCATGACGTACAAGTTTATCTGATGAGTAAAAAATCAAACCTGAATTATGCGAATGACACATAGTCAAGTTTGCGTAATTAAAGATTAATTTTGGGAAGAGTTTTTATGACAAAGCTTTCCGTTATCGGACTCGGCAAATTAGGAGTATGTTCGGCAGCATGTTTCGCATATAAAGGGTTTGAGATTATAGGCGTAGATATAAATAAAGATTTAGTAAATGCTATAAATAATGGGGTGTCCCCCGTTTATGAACCAGGACTTCAGGAATTAATAACATCTGCTAAGGATAAATTAAAGGCTACTCAGGATTATAAAGAGGCAATCAATGCCTCAGATACAACATTTTTCATCGTCCCTACTCCGAGCAATGAAGACGGATATTTTTCCAACAAATATCTGATTTCTGCTCTTCGGCCCCTCGCTGCCGCCCTGAAAGAAAGCAATAAGGCATATCACCTGTTCGTGATAACCTCTACCGTCTCTCCAGGGTCTGTCAATGGAAGCCTGATCCCACTGATTGAGAAAACCTCCAGGAGAAAATTGAACGATGGCTTTGGAGTTTGTTATAACCCGGAATTCATTGCCCTCGGCAGTGTAATAACAGATTTTTTAGATCCTGATATGGTTCTTATAGGTGAAAGCAATGAATTTGCAGGTGAACAACTTACGAAAATTTATAAGACCGTATGTGAAAACAATCCTTATATTGCGAGAATGTCAATCATCAGTGCGGAGATTGCAAAAATATGCCTCAATTCATATGTCACTATGAAGATAAGCTTTGCTAATACCCTTGCCAATATATGCGAGGCAATCCCTGGGGCAAACATCGACCATATTACAAAAGCTCTGGGTGCTGATAAAAGAATTTCCCCGTATTATCTCAAAGGTGGCCTTGGTTATGGAGGTCCGTGCTTTCCACGGGATAACAGAGCGTTTGCCGCTTTCGCAGAAAAATATGGCATAGATGCAAAGCTTGCAAAGGCGACCGATGAAGTCAACGGATTCCAGGTGAAGCATCTTGTTGATCTCGCACTGGATCATATATCAGCCACTAATGACGGCATGATATCCGTGCTAGGCATTGCCTATAAACCTAATACCCCTGTAATCGAAGAATCACCGGGCATTAAGCTTGTTGAAGCATTGCTTAAAAGAAATCTGAAGGTTATGGTTTACGATGAATTAGCCTCTGATAATGCGAAAGTGATTTTCGGCGACCGCATAATTTATTCAACTTCGGCTAAGGAGTGTCTTTCAAAATCATCCGTTTGCATAGTGACGACCATGACCGATGAATTTAAGAAAATAGACGGTAGTTACATAGCTAACGATCCCACAGTCGTCATTGACTGTTGGCGGATACTTGAACCTTCAAGACTCGGCGCTAAAGTAAAATACATTGCCGTTGGGAGATTTGACTATGGGCACTGTACAGCTTGTGCGTGATTACTGGAACAAACGGCCATGCAATATTAGACATTCGACACAGCCCGTAGGAACTCAAGCCTATTTTGATGAAGTTGAGAAAAGGAAATACTTTGTTGAACCTCACATTCCGGAATTTACAGAGTTTCATAAGTGGAAGGGCAAGAAGGTCCTTGAAATCGGTTGCGGAATGGGGACTGATTCGATCAATTTCGCAAGGGCAGGCGCAGACCTGACGGTGATTGATTTATCGAGTGAGAGTCTCAATTTGTGCAAAAGAAGGTTTGAAGTATACGGTTTGAATGCGCGTTTTTATTGTGGCAATTCAGAGGAATTAAGTTCATTCGTGCCTGTTGAGAAGTATGATCTGGTTTACTCCTTCGGGGTTATTCATCATACCCCGTATCCGGAAAGAGTAATTTCTGAAATTCATAAATATATGGGTCCAAGCAGCATATTTAAAATAATGGTTTATCATCGTACATCGTGGAAGGCATTTTGGATTTTGATGAAGTATGGAAAAGGAAAATTCTGGAAAATTGATAAATTGGTAGCAGATTATTCTGAGGCTCAAACTGGATGCCCGGTAACTTATACATACACGAAAAAATCCGTTAAAGACCTACTAAAAGGATTTAAAATTGAAGAAATGAATATCGAACATATATTCCCTTACAAAATTTCTGATTATGTTCAGTACAAGTATAAAAAAGTATGGTATTTCCGTTATTTACCGGGACTGGTATTCCGATGGTTTGAAGCGAAATTCGGCTGGCATTTATGTGTTACATCTCGAGCAGAGAAAATTTATGAGTAAATTGCTATTAATTAACCCCTGGAGCAGGGATGAAGAGGGAGTTGTATGGAGTTTTGCATATCAGAAAGACTACTGGAGAAATCCTTATAAAGGGCTTGTCCAGCTTGCTACTTATCTTAGAAAGAACGGACATACCGTAAAAATATTGGATTGTGAGCGTGATCTTCTCATAGAAGCCGGCGGTAATCCCGATCTTATGCTGAAGTTGATTGAAAGTAAAGTACGGTATTTGCATCCGGACGTTGTTGGCGTAACTGCGATGACGTACCGTTGGATGGAGGCATATAAGATATTGAATGTCCTTACGGAATTAAAACCGGAATTGAGATTCAGGCTTATTCTGGGAGGACGACATGCATCTTCCGAGACTGAAATGTGCATGAAAGATATTCCGGGGCTTGACTGCATTTTCCATGGGTTTGCTGAAGTGGGATTAAATAAATATCTGGACGGAGATCCTCTGGAAGAAATACCAGGAGCGGCATTTATGAGCCAGGGAGAGGTCAAAAGAACTCCCAATGAAGTGGTTAATGATCTTGACGAATTGCCCTGGCCCGATTGGTCATTAATTGACAGTTCATTCTACACACATCCGAACATACGCGTACACCGATCAACCGGCACCCCTCTTCGCTCATTGGATACGATATGCAGCCGCGGATGTAATATGGCTTGTGCATTCTGTTCCGGTGCAGACGGCAAGCCGAAATGGCACAGCGTGAATTATATCCTGGATTATATTGAATGGACGCAGAAAACCTATCAGACTAATGCAACGATCTTTCAGGACAGTTCTTTGGGCAATAACAAAACTTTTTTAGTGAAGCTTTGTGAAGGATTGATAAGGCGCAACATTAACAAAAAACTGATATGGACATGTAACATGCGGGCAGACCAGGTTGATACGGAGACCGTCGGGCTTATGTATCGGGCCGGATGCAGATTAATCTTTATAGGCTTTGAGTCAGGCAGTGAACGAATATTAAATTTAATGCATAAAGGCTGCACGGTAGAAGACAACATCAGATGTGCACAAGTATTGGAAGATGCAGAAATGCCGTACTGGGCAAGCTTTATACTTGGATATCCCGGTGAAACAGAACAGGATATCTACGAAACGGGAAAGTTTATTGAAAAGATTAATCCGACAACAGGCTGGGTCAACGCATTCTTCCCTTCTCCGGGATCTAATATTTACAAGAAGCTTAAACGCGAAGGACGGATAACTGTTAGTTCGATTTATGATTGGATTAACTATGGCCGTACAGGAGAGGGAAACTCTAACTTGGGATTATATGCAGAAATACCTTCTGAAAGATTTCGATATTGTCTCTTTAAACTTCAAGGGTATTTTCAGAAAATTACTGACACGGGAATCAAAAGAGAATTGGAGTTTTCAAAATGAAGGCAATTGTAATAACAACTATCAATGTAATTGAGAATCTGCGTATTATCCATGAAAGATGTCCTGGATGGACCCCGATAATTGTTGGAGACCTTAAGACCCCGCACGATGTTAACAGGCAAATCTGCAAAGAGGTTGACGGTATCTACCTTGACCCTGAAACCCAAATGAAACTCGGATTTACTCATGCGGCAGCCATACCGTGGAACTGTTATGGGAGAAAGAATATCGGATATTTGTATGCACTTAAGGAAGGGGCACGGGTTTTTTTCCTTACAGATGACGATAATGTTCCGGTCAGAGACTGGGCAGACCATATCAAGTTTGGTCGTCAGCAAACTATTGTTATTTCCTCAAAAAACGGCTGGTATAACTGTTATGAGGGTGCAGATACCGGTTCATGTGAACAGATAACTCCCCGTGGATACCCAACTTGGTTAATTGGAGACAAAAATGAATATAATGAACGACAAGAAGAAGTAAATATCGGAATAATTGCAGGTCTTCATCTGGGTTCCCCTGATGTGGACGCAGTAACCAGACTGGTTAAATATCCTAATGTGCGAAGTTATCCAGAGCGGGAAGTGACTCTTAATGAGAGAGTAATGTGCCCTTATGATTCACAGAATACCATTATTATCCGTGAATTAATGCCGGCAAATATGTTATGGTCATATCCTCAATCAGGCTGGACCCGCTATGATGATATTTTTGCTGGGTATGTGGGACAAGTAATAGCGTGGAAATATGGGCATCGAGTGCGGTTTGGTAGACCCTTTGCGATGCAAGAGCGAAATCCGCACGACATTTTAATAGACTTATCCCAGGAAATAAATGGAATGCAGATTCAACGCCAATTTATTGAAGCATTGTTGAAAGTGGACCTTTGTGGGAAATCGCCGGCAGAAGATCTG
>WOUX01000338.1:0-2169 GCA_009773075.1 bacterium
TTTAACTCAAGTACATCCTGCATATCATACAACCCATTTTTTTGATTGACAATCCATTTTGCAGCTCTAACAGCCCCACGGGCAAAGGTATCTCTGCTGTGTGCTCTGTGAGTAAGTTCCAGCCTTTCGCCTAAGCCACCGAAGATAACAGTATGGTCTCCGACAATATCCCCGGCTCTAATAGCCTGGATACCAATCTCTTTTTGTGTGCGCTCTCCGACAATGCCCTTTCGTCCATAAACCCCTACCTCATCTATGTCCCTTTTCAGGGTTTGGGCGAGTATTTGTGCAATCCTCATGGCTGTTCCACTGGGGGAGTCTTTTTTAAACCTATGATGAGCTTCGATAATCTCAATATCAAAATCATCTCCCAGAACCTTTGAGATATCCTTTATCACCTTAAACATTAGATTAACCCCTACGCTCATATTTGGAGAGAGGACACACCTGGTATTCTTGGATAATCTTTTAACCTCTTCCATCTCTTTGGAGGAAAACCCCGTGCTTCCTATTACTATTGACTTCTTACCTTTAGCAACAATTTCCAAATGGGCTAAAGATGCCGTATGATTGGTAAAGTCTATGATTACATCCCCTAGACCGAGGACTGTGCCCAGATTATCCTTTAATTCTATGTTTAATTTGCCTAGTCCAACAATCTCACCTATATCCTTGCCTATTGCAGGATGGTTCTTATATTCTACGGCACCAACAACCTCAATCCCGTCGGTTTCATTTATTGCATTGCATCCTACCTGCGGCCCCGACAACAATGACCTTTACCATCCCTTTTCCTCCTCAAACTATAATTAGTTCACACTGAAAAATTCCCTTTTCCGCTCTCTGGAGCAGGTTTTTTGACCCATTCACGATTCACGAGTTACGACCTAATCTGTAATTATCGCATCCTCCCACAATCGTCCCTCGTATATAACTCTGGCATCCCCTTCCAGGAATACCTCCTCAAATCTATCCCTGGTGTGTTTAAAATGAACAGTTAGGATTCCTCCACCTCTAGTCCTAACAGCCACCGGAGATGAGACCATATCCTTTAGATATGCAACCAGGACTGAGGCTACAGCTCCGGTTCCGCAGGCCAGAGTTTCATCCTCTACACCTCTTTCATAGGTACATTTACGTTGGTTCCTGCCGGCCTGTATTGGTCATGATAACGTATCAGCCTTCCTATTTGAACCACTTCGCAGTCGTCTATATCACTAACAAATTCCACCACATGGGGGACCCCTGTGTTGATGAAGCTAAGAAGATGTTTTTCTCCTTCGATTAACAGTGTTTGATCACAGATGATACTTTCGGGGGAGGGCATCTCGAGCTTAACCCTATGTTCCAAGATTTCAGCTCTAATCAATCCGGCCATGGTTTCGAAAGACATCTTTTTGCCTGCAATTCCTTTCAGATAAGCAAACCTGGCGGCACATCTGCCGCCATTCCCACACATCTCAGCCTCACTTCCATCTGCATTGAAGAACCTCCACTTAAAATCAGCCTTGTCTGATTCCTGAAGCAATATAAACCCGTCAGCCCCTACAGATATCTTTCTCTGGCAGATCTTTTTAACAAAGTCGTTTATGTTATCTCCCTTTATGATACCGCTGCGGTTGTCCACAATAATAAAGTCGTTTCCACTTCCGCTCATCTTGAAAAAATCTATGTTGTGCATATATGTATACCTTGCGGGATGTCCCCTTAAACAGCGCACTTAAGTGCGCTGTTGTCGCTATGAATTGCTACAGTCCCTATCTTAAGAATTCAGGGATCCTCTCTCCCTTTATAAGATCGTCGTATTCCTCTCTTTCCCGGATTATATAAAATTTATCCCCGGCTACCATGACTTCAGGGATACGGGGACGGGAATTGTAGTTAGATGACATAGTAAAACCATATGCCCCGGCACTCATAACGGCCACTAAATCTCCCCGTTCAAATTGAGGCATCTTTCGATCTTTTGCCAGAAAATCACCGGACTCGCATATTGGTCCTACCAGATCAGCTACAAACTCACCTTTCTTCGTTAACTTCACGGGTTGAACCCCCTGAAAAGAACCATAGAGAGTAGGACGGGTTAGATCATTCATGCCAGCGTCTACAATGACAAAGTTTTTCTCTTCGCTCTTTTTTGTATAGAGTGCTTTGGTTACCAATATCCCG
>WOUX01000338.1:2226-4045 GCA_009773075.1 bacterium
AATAATAGCCTGGGCATAGATATTTGGATGGGGAGGGGTCTCTTCTTCGTAGGTGATTCCCAGACCACCGCCCAGGTCTAGGTAGTTTATACTTATCCCCTCTTTTTGCAATTCAAAGATCAGTTCTTTTATCCTCTTGAGGGCATCAATAAAAGGGACCACATCTGTAATCTGAGATCCAATATGGCAATCTACCCCCACAATATCAATGTGTTTGAGCCTTTTAGCATGCCTGTATTCCTCCAGAGATTTTTTTATATCGATCCCGAATTTATTCTTCTTAAGCCCTGTAGAGATATAGGGGTGGGTTTTAGGATCTATGTCTGGATTTATCCTGAATGAGATTCTGGCCCTATTACCAAGTTTTCCTGCCACAGAATCTATGAGCTTCAGTTCCTGGGTTGACTCGATATTAAACATCAGGATGTCTGTCTGAAGGGCAAACTCTATCTCATCTACCCTCTTCCCCACACCGGAGTAAACTATCTTTTTCGGATCAGCTCCGGCTATTAACGCCCGGAATAACTCTCCCCCTGAGACGATATCCACCCCGCCACCTTGATTGATAAATGTTTTAAGCACAGCAATATTTGAGTTGGCCTTTACGGAAAAACAGACCAGGTGCTGTACCGAAGAAAAGGCAGAGTCAAAAACCTTAAAGTGGTTCAGAAGGGTATTGTGGCTGTAAAGATAAAAGGGAGTCCCAACGCTATCTGCAATAGTCGAAATAGGTATATCTTCGCAATAGAGCTCATCCTTCTTGTATTGAAAATCATGCATGGCTTCTATTTCTCCTCTTAACTTAACGGAGGTACATCCCATGATATCTCAGCATGATTTGAGTCTTCACTGAAAATACCGTCAGAATTATAGGATAGAACCTTATAGGTATAAATTGTCCTATAACGCAGATTCTTGTCTGCAAACTCCATAGTTTTTTTTACTATGCTTACGTTTTTAGGAGAACTGTCCCTGTACTCAATATCAGCCAGTTCTTCGAAGCTTTTGGGGCAATTCGGACACGGCT
The DNA here is from genome assembly GCA_009773075.1 of bacterium. Lineage (GTDB taxonomy): Bacteria > Desulfobacterota > UBA8473 > UBA8473 > UBA8473 > UBA8473. The sequence goes on from WOUX01000338.1 coordinate 3,254, forward strand.
TGGGTTCAAAAGGTGCCTTGCTCCTAAAGACCTTGAAGCCGGCTAGATTAGTGAGTTTTGATCTATCAGTATTCCTATCAGGAATAGTCCAATGGAGTAAGACCTTTCTTTCTCTGATATTAGCTTTTAAATCGTTAACGGCCTTTGGGGCAAGACTTTTAGGCCCTATAACCAATGAAAAGATCAATGTAATTAAGATAGTCTGAATTCCAGCAGAAGACTTTTTTATCATTTATTGATGGCTACCCCCCCCTAAAAAGAGAAAAATAACTCTCATCTCCTATTTGTTCATAGCGTGGATTCTTAGCCTAAGGGCATTTGTTTTGATAAAACCTTCAGCGTCTTTTTGGTTATAAACCGTATCCTTCTCAAAGGTAGCAAAATCATGGTGATAGAGAGAGTTAGGTGATTTTCTGCCCACTACAAGGCAATTGCCCTTGTATAATTTTAATCTTACTGTTCCAGAAACATCCTTTTGTGTTTCATCGATTGTCTTTCTTAAGAGTTCCATCTCTGGTGAGAACCAGTAACCATTGTAGATCAGTTCTGAGTATTTTGGGATCAGAGAATCCCTGAAGTGCATAACCTCCCTATCCATTGTTATGGATTCTATAGCCCTGTGGGCGGTATGCAAGATGGTTCCTCCAGGTGTTTCATATACGCCGCGAGATTTCATGCCTACATATCTGTTCTCTACTATGTCAACCCGCCCTACCCCGTTTTGACCACCCAGGCTATTGAGATGTTTCAACAGATTTGCAGGACTCTCCTTTTCACCGTCAACGACTATTG
>WOUX01000115.1 GCA_009773075.1 bacterium
AGACCCTCTCTTCCGGTTCAGAGTGAACATGCTCCTTACCTGCAATCCTTTTTATCTTATCAACAACCCTCTTTTCTATCATCTTCGCTACGCTGCTCCCCTGACCCTTGGGAAGACACTCCCCCCATCAGGTATAATATACGTGGAAGGATACCCCCCAAGTATTTCATGGGCAATAGAGACCCCTTGATCTATTGAGTCTGCCGGAATCATAGACATCCTCTTAACATCCTTACCGGCTAAGTCAGAGAGCAAGATAATCTTCACCTTCTTTGCCTTAATCAAAGTGGAATAGGCCGTCTGTCCATTGATCTCAAAATTTCCCCTCAGGGCACCCTCAAAATCCATAAGATCATCATATTTAAACCAATCGAGGAAAGTGGGGTTGCCAAGACCATCAGAACACTCTGCCAGAACAATCATTACCCCATTGTCTTTAAGGATATTTATTGCATAGTCAATGCTTTTGTGTGCCTGGATAAAATTGATGTCCTTAGGAAAGCCACCACAGCTAACAATAACAAGATCTGCCTTCCCATTAAATTCAGGGCTAAAGTTCCTTAAAAGGAAATCACATCCCTGCCGGTGGGCTGACAGATAATCTCCTGCAACTATTTCTATTATCTCTTTAGTTGGGGACAGGATTGTATTGAAGAGAAATATAGGACATAACATCCCACAGGTCTGGACCATAACATGGTGAAAGGGATTCCCCGTAAGTGCCCCGGTCTTTACCATGGGGTGTTTTCCTCCAACCTCTGGCGGATTCAAAGCCATAAGATGCAGATCAAGACAACTATCGAATGAAGCCACACCAGGTAGAATACTCTTCCTGCCGCCCCCAAAACCTGCCAGGTAATGGAACCCTATGGTTCCTGTTAGAATAACCCTGTCGGCCTCTGCCACTAACCTGTTTACTTCAACCCTTGTACCCCTATCGGTTTTACCTAAAGGGACAAGATTCTTTGAATCAAAGGCATTATGATCATAGACCTTAATCCTTTTGTAGACTTCATCTCCAACTATCATCCTGTGTTCCTGTGGTAGTTGCTGCCGATGAATCCCCAGGGCAAAGACAATCGCAATGTCCTTATCTGCCACACCAATCCTGTTCAACCTGTCAATTAGAACAGGAAGGTATATCTCGCTTCCTGTGTAACGGGTAATATCGGAGACAACAATGGTGATCCTGTCACCTTTTCGGAACATCTCATCAAAAGGTGGGCCGGAAGTAGGGGTATTTAATACAGATTCAATGAGTCCAAAAGTGTCTATAGGAGGATGGATTTCTTTTGGGGTAACAATTCCCAGCAAATTATCGGACGGTATCTTAAAGGAGAGATCCTTTTTGCCATATTTCAGAGTGATAACACGTTCTTTCATACAATTTGACTCTATAATAAATACTGTTAACGGTTAACTGTTAACATCTTAATAGCCTCCTCAATTATCTTTGGTTCACCTTCCTGTAATGTCCGTACATCTAAAAGAAGCCGGGCGTCATCTATCCTGGCTATAATAGGGGGATTATAATTTCTTAATCCTTCCTCTAAGCCCTCAACAGAGAGGTGGACAGGTTTAATAGAAATCACTTTGGTTGGAAGATCTTGCAGGGGAAGAGCTCCTCCTCCTACCTTGGAGTTATCGTCCTTAATCTCTATATGGAAATTCCCGGAACTATCCTTTCTCAACCTGCGATAGAGACTCTTTGCCCTCTTCTCTATTTCCTGCAAAGGCATTGTTAACATCCGAAGGGTTGGGATTCCCTCAACCGCCCTTTCTCCTTCCATATAGATACGGAGGGTACTTTCCAGAGCAGCCAGGGTAAGTTTGTCTATTCGAAGTGCACGGTTAAGGGGATTCTCCTTAATCCTCCCTACTACCTCTTCTCTTCCCAGAATTATTCCTGCCTGAGGGCCTCCCAGAAGCTTATCTCCACTAAAGGTAACTACATCTACACCTTTACTGATCGCCTCCTGTACCGTAGGCTCTCTCGTTAAACCATACTGATCCAAGTCTATCATACATCCACTTCCAAGATCCTCCATTACCGGCACGGAAAACTCCCTTCCCAGATATACCAGTTCTTCCAATTTAACTTCAGATGTAAATCCGACGATTTGAAAGTTGCTGGTATGCACCTTTAAAAGCAAAGCGGTATCATTGGTTATGGCTCTTCTATAGTCTATCAGGTGGGTCTTATTGGTTGTACCAACCTCCACCAACCTGGCTATGCTATTGAGGGCTAAAAGGACAGCTCCAGCATTATTGTTAACCACCAATGCCGCCTCTGCACCTGTTAGCTCGCATAGTATATTCTCCACATGAGAGTATCGGGAACCTCTCTTCCCCTCTTTTAAGTCGTATTCTAAGTTAGAAAAGTTGGAAGCAACCGTTATCAGGTTTTGTAACACCTCAAGGTTTAATAATGACCTCCCTAAATTGGTATGCAGGATAACCCCTGTGGCGTTAATCACTTTCCTCAGACTCAATTGCCCGAGAGTAGAGATGATCTCTGATACCCTTTTGGAAAAGTACTCGAGGCTTAACCCGTCCTCAGATAATGTATCGTGATCAGAAGACAATATCCCTATCCGTTCCTCCTCTATCACTTGTTGAACCGCCCTCAATACCAACCAACGGGGATATTCATCGAGGAGATCCTTAACTCGATCCTGTTGCAGTATCCTGTCAACAGAGGGAAGCATCTTCAAGTACCTCTGTTTATCTCTTTCTTTCATAAAACCCCCATCTAACCTCCAGAAATCATCTCATATATCCCTTTCCTGATCATCATAACCGCTAATGCTGCAAGTAATACACTAACTACCTTGCCAAAGGCTTTTGCCCCTCCTTCACCCATCATCTTTATGATATGGGTAGAATTTAAAAATACAACCCATACAAGGAGAAGGTTCACAATCAGGGAGAAGATAGTCGGCAGATAACTGTATAAATCAACGGAGATGAGTATTGTGGTAAGGACTGCCGGGCCGACGATTAGAGGCATTCCTAGAGGGACAACACCCAGAGTGGAACTGGTTAATCTGCTGGTCTTTTGAGGAAAAAGCAGATCGGTAGTGGCAATTATCAACAAAATTATACCGCCTGCAATTTTAAAGTCAGGTATTGAAATACCCAAGACCTTAAAAATAAACTTCCCGATAGCAAGAAAACCCAGGCTGACAGCAAAGGAGGTCATAATGCTCTGTTTTACGATTCTCCTTCTTTCATCAGTCCCTATCTCCTCAGTTAACGATATAAATATAGGGAGAACTCCGATGACATCTATTGCTATAAAGATGGGTATAAGCGCTAATAGGTAATTTGTCCAATTTTCGGTTTGGAAGAGAGCGACCATTATGAATCCTTGTTAATACTACTTAGAAACGCCTCATAGCTTTCCTTTGGATCAGGCTGCAGAAAGATACGACTACCAACGCATGCATAGTCCACCCCTGATGCCTTTACTTCTTTTATATTATCAAGACTAATCCCCCCATCTATCCCAATAAAGGCAAACGGAAATTGAGCACGAAAACACCTTATCTCATTAAGCACCCCAGGTATGAAAGGGCTGCCATAAAAACCGGGATCCACTGATAGAAACAAAAAAGAATCAACCTGCGGCGCTAAAGACTGAAACTCTGAAATGGCAGTCTTGGGGTTAATAGCCAACCCAACTTCCATGCCTAAACCCCTAACATTAGAGATTACCTTTTCTGGGTCTGGATCGGCCTCAAAATGCAATATGACCTTTTTAGCCCCTATAGATTTAAGAGAGGCTAGATAAGCATTAGGGTCTTTCACCATTAAATGGGCCTCCATATCTAAAGGTATTTTAACTCCCATTAAAGCATCCAAAGATATACTCTTTGAAGGGACAAAAACCCCATCCATAAAGTCAACCTGGACATAATCGGTGAACCCCTTTGCAATATCCAACATATTCCGAAAATCATCCAATTTATCGGTCAAGATAGCGGGAACAATCCGCATTATTCTTATTTCTCCTTTTTGTAGACTTCAGATAAACGTTAACTTTTCTCTTTTTCGAATAAAGGGCTGTCTAAAGGCTCATTCCTATACGCATTCCTTCTTCAACCGCTTCTCCTATTTGCCTCGGTTCGACACAATCTCCTACCTTATACACCTCTTTGATTTTCCCCTTTATCTGTTCAAAGAGTTTATCATCAGATTTGGCACCAGCGGCCAGAATAATTGTATCCGCCTCTATCATCCTTTTTTCACCCTTGTTGTCAATAAGAATGATTCCCTTATCTGTAACTTCTTTGTAGGTAACCCCTGTCAACAGTTCTACACCATTCTTTTCAAGGTCTTCCAGAAAGGCCTCCCTATTAAAAGGTATCATTTTGGTTGCCAGTGCATCCCCTCTCCTGGTTATGGTAATCTTCTTCCCTTTATTCATAAGATAATGGGCTGTCTCACAACCTACCAACTCACCTCCGATTATGATCACCTTTTCACCTGTTTTCGCCCTATCCAATAGTACATTATCGGCAGTAACCACTCTGGATACATCCATACCTTTGATTTCAGGTACTAAAGGTATACCACCAGTTGCGATTACAACTGCATCTGGCTTCTCTTTTCCAACTAGATCGGCTGTTACCTTTACACCAACCTGTACCTGAATCCCGTGTTTTTTTACCTGAGTCTTCAAGTATTCTAAATATACTTTGAATCTTTCTTTCCCTGGAGGAACACTTGCCTGCCTAATCTGTCCTCCCAGTTCCTTTTCCTTCTCATATAAAGTAACATCATGGCCCCTCAGGGCAGCGACCCTGGAAGCTTCGATACCGGCTGGTCCACTCCCAATAACCATGACCTTTTTCTTCTTTTCCGCCGGTTTGATCTTAAACTCTTTCTCACGGCCAAGTGAGGCATTTACGGAACACATCAAGGGTTTCAGCCTAAAGATCATTTCCTGCAAACACCTCAAACATCCAAGGCACGGTACGATGTCCTCTGTTTTACCCTCTTTTGCCTTATTGGGGATTTCCGGATCACATAAAAAGCCCCTTGCGAATGCGATAAGATCGGCTTTCCCCTCTTCGAGAACCCTTTCTCCCGCCTCAGGTGTCATCATACCTATGGCTATTACGGGCAGGTTTGTTTCCTTCTTTATGGCATCTGCGAGATAGGCCAGGCCACCAGGAATGTTGGTACAATTTATGAAATTGTCCTTTCCTATACCGTAACAAGAGACATTCACTGCACTGGCCCCAACTTCTTCCATCATTTTCACCAGTTTTTTTGAGTCATCGAGGGTAATACCATTTTCGAGATTGAAATGACGGGCATTTATGCGAGACCACACGGGAAAATCCGGCCCGACTTTATCCCTGATGGAACGAAATACTTCCATATAGAATCTTGCCCTGTTTTCCAAGGGGCCACCATATTCATCTGTCCTTTTGTTGAATGCAGGGGTGAAGAATTGGACAAACAGGTAAGCATGGGCACCATGCAATTCCACACCGTCAAAGCCTGCTTTTTTTGCCCTAAGGGCGGCTTCTCCGAATCTTTCAACGATCTCCTTTATCTCAGGGATGGTCAGTTCCCTTGGTATCTCTCCACCTGGTCTGGGAGCGATGGGTGAGGGTGCAACCGGAGTCTTACCGCTTATAAAAGAACTTACGGCCCCCCCTCCATGGGCAAGTTGTATTACGGCTTTTGCACCATGCTTCTTGACGGTATCCGCGTATCTTTTCAGTAAAGGGATAAACTCATCATCATAGTTGCATATCATTCCAGGAAGCATCACTGCGTTGGAATCAACAGCCGAAGCCTCCACGATGATCATCCCCACACCACCTTTTGCCCTTGCCTCGTAGTAGGCTAAACGCCGCTCGTGCGCTTCATTGACATCCCTTGAAAATACTGTACCCATAGGTGCCATGACAAACCGATTCTTGACAGTCATGGGTCCTATGTTTATTGGATCGAATAACCTTTTAAATTGCAATGTATTCATGCTTCCTCCTTAGAAAAGTGATATATGTGGTATAATATCTAAATCTATATCAAGTACTCTATTTTAGTCAAGGTCATAATTAGGTTCTGTTTTTTATTCAACTTTTGGCTTACCCTGCTGCCCTAGTAGTTCATAAATCTTCAATTCACCCATGATTTGCCCCGCATTATACTCTCCAAATTCCCGCACATCCAGGAGCGATTTCATGACCGCCCGGCGGGTCTTATCGCTTATTAAAACAATGTTCGGTCTGTTCTTGGTCAGTTCCTGCAACCGGAAGACAACATTAACCGAATCTCCAATCACCGTATAATCCATTTTTTTATCAAAACCAATATTCCCCACTACGGCCTCTCCGGTGTGAACACTGATCCCTATCGTCAGGGGAATTTCAATCTTGTCGGATAAATATTCGTTGATAACAGGAAGGTTTTTTTTCATCTCCAGTGCCGCGGAAATGGCATTATCCGCATCCGAGATGCCTGAAATCGGGGCCCCAAAAACGGCAAGGAAGCCATCACCTAGATACTTATCCACAATTCCACCATATTTGAAGACGATATCTCCCATAACGGCAAAAAAATGATTTAAAATAGCTACCGTCTTCTGGGGACCGATGCTACTGCCAAGGACGGAAAAGTTTCGGATATCAATATTGAGTAAAGTTAACGTCTTCAATTCATCCACTACCGGCCTTTCTCCCAAAGAATCATGGGTAATTTGGTCTACAATTTCCTTGGGGACAAACTTCTGACCGAGGTGGCAATTGACTGGAGGAGTTGAAGATCCTTGGTATCAAAATCGCCGTGCTGACGATTAAGGACCTCAATTACCCCAAGTACCTTGCCCTGGGAAACCAGGGGCACACATAACACGGAGCAGGTTTTAAATCCTGTCCGCCGGTCAAATTCCGGATCGTAATACTGGGAGGTTTGAATGTCCCTTATCAGAACCGATTCTCCGCGAGCAGCGGCATACCCTGCAATCCCCTGGCCGAGTTTAGGCCGGAAACTCCGAAGGGGCTCAAGCTCGAGGTTAA
>WOUX01000116.1 GCA_009773075.1 bacterium
GGTTCCCCTCAACGTTTGGCTCAATAGATTTGAATCAGTTGAGAGGATACTATCTGGGAACTATTTTATCCAGTTATCAATTTTGAGATTTGGAACTCGGTCAAATTCCTTTACGTTATTAGTGACCAAAATGCATCCCGCGGAAAGTGCATGCGCGGCAATAAGCATATCAAGGGACCCAATAGGGGTACCTTGTTTTTCTAAATATACTCGAAGCTCAGCATAATACTGAGCGGCTTCATCACCATAAGACAGTATTTCCATTGGTGCTACAAACTGGGCTAAGGCTAATTGATTCTGTTCTGGTTTTGAGCTTTTAATAACGCCGTATTCAAGCTCACTCAGCGTTATTGACGAGATACTGACTTGCGAAATCTGGATTTTCCTAAAGCGGTCGATTATATCCACTGGTTTTCGTTTGATAATATAAATGCACGTGTTTGTATCGAGCATGTATTCCATCATAGATTTTCTCGAGAATCCTGAGTAGGTTGCTCTCTGGTTTCCATAAAGTCATCGGTGAACTGGCCAAGGCTGTTTACCAATGGCGCCCAAGGATCATTTTTTGGGTAAAGTATGACCATATTACCGATTTTTTTAATAAATACATCTTCTCCAGAGAACCGGAATTCCTTAGGTAACCTTACGGCTTGGCTTCTGCCGTTTATAAAGATTTTAGCGGTTTGCATAGTAACCCTCCTTGAAAAATGATAGATATCAAAGTATATACCGTGTGGTGGAAATTGTCAAGTTTTATAATAAACCAGAGATGATTTTTAAGTAACCCTGCCTTTCTGTTAACTCTGTGAGATATAAAGACCCCTGTTGAAATATGAGGGTTAATGTGCCATAATACTCAGAATGATATACTATCTGAAGGACTGTTAGGAGATTAGTTGGTTGGAAAAAAAGATTAAAGACAAAGAGGAGCTTAAGACAGTTACGGAGAGGTTAAGAAAAGAGGGGAAAAGGATCGTCTTTACCAATGGATGCTTTGATTTGATTCATGTAGGCCACATCAGATACCTTGAAGAGGCTAAAAAACTCGGAGATATTTTGATAGTGGCTGTAAACAGCGATCAGTCTGTGAGGGCTATAAAGGGGAATAAAAGACCGATTATCCCTGAAGAAGAACGGGCAGAGGTTTTATCTGCCTTGCAATGTGTGGATTTCGTTGTAATATTTCATGAGCCTGATCCGTTAAATATAATCTCTCTTCTGAAACCCGATGTCCTTGTCAAAGGCGGAGATTGGGGCGAAGATGCCATAATAGGCAGAGAGGTTGTTGAATCTATTGGAGGGAAGGTCATTCGCATACCTGAAATAAAAGGGGCGTCTAGCAGTAGTATTATAGATAAAATCGTAAATCGTACTTACGAGTAACGCGGGCTAAGCTCAAAGGCATTCTTTATCAACTCTACCTTTTCTCCCTCGGGAGAGATTTGAACCGCCACCACATCGAACCGGGCATCCAGATTTTGCAGGTTGTTTTTGTTTATATAATTTAAAGCCACCTTGGAGATTTGGTGCTGTTTCCTTTTATTTACTACCTGGTAGGGATGACCATACTCCAGGGATGACCTGGTTTTCACCTCGATAAACGTGAGAGTCTTTTTGTCTTTTGCTATAATATCCACCTCTCCAAACTTACATGTATAGTTTCTCTCAACAATCTTATATTTTAACCCCTTCAAATATGAAACCGCGATTTCCTCTCCTCTTTTACCCAAGGAGATCCTTTTTTCAGTCATCGTCTCCCCATTCACGATTCACGATTCACAGTTTAGATACTCTCTTACACCTCTAAAGGTTATTCTGTGGATTTCACAGCACCCGGATTTTTTAATCGCCTGCATATGCTCTTCTGTCCCGTACCCTTTATTCCTGGCAAAATTGTACTGGGGATATATGCTGTGGTATTCAACCATGATTTTGTCTCGAGTAACCTTGGCAATGATGGACGCAGCAGCAATGGAAGGACTAATGGTATCACCTTTTTTGATGGCTGATTGAGGGATTTGGGTTGGGATAGAATGTATACCATCGACCAGGATATAGTCGACTTGAAAATTTAAGGCAGCTACGGCTGATTGCATTGCTTTAAGGCTGGCCTGAAGGATATTGATTCTTTCAATCTCTCTTTGATCTACAATACCAACACCTACTGCTTCAGCTTGTCCATAGATTTCACTGAATAATATTTCTCTTCTATTGGCAGATAGCTTCTTAGAATCTGCAATACCCTGGATAGTATGGTTCTCAGGAAGGATAACAGCAGCAGCAACTACAGGTCCTGCCAGAGGCCCTCTTCCTGCCTCATCGACTCCAGCTATGAATCGGTATCCCCTTGCGTAGATCCCTCTCTCTGGATGAACATGGGAGGAAGATATCATTGTCAGACTCTCCGCTCCTTGATACGAGCAGCCTTGCCCTTCAGTTCTCTAAGATAGTAGAGCTTAGCCCTTCTAACAAGTCCTTTGCGAACAACCTCTATCTTAGCAATTCTAGGCGAATGGAGGGGGAAAATTCTTTCTACCCCAACACCGTAAGAGATCTTTCTCACAGTGAAAGTTTCTCTGCTTCCTCCTCCCTTTCTACTGATCACAACACCTTCGAAGACCTGTATCCTTTGCTTGTCTCCTTCTATAATTTTAGAATGGACTTTAATAGTATCTCCAGGTTGAAAGTCTGGTATTTCAAGGTTTATGTGTTCTTTCTCAATAAGGTCTATAGTACCATTCATAATTACTCTCCCTTTTATTCGATTTCCGACTTCCCTCTCACTATTCACGACTTGCGGTTCACGACTTACAATTCACGATTTTTTCTATCTCATTCCTAAAAGTCTGTCCAGAATTATAGCCGCTGCTGATCTGACCGATAAATGATAGTAGTCAGTATTGCCTCTAATAGGGGCCAGGACATAGTCTGAATCCCTAATAACATCTTCAGTTACTCCCCACCCGGTTCCCAATAATAAAAGATATGGCTGAGAATCTTCCTCAATCAGTTTCTTTAGATTTAAATAATCGATACTTTTTTCTAAAGGTTTGGCATCAGCAATTATCGTTTTTGGCTTAACCCCTCGATGACTATAGATATCTTCACAGACATCATCCAATGAATCAGCTATTGCAACCAACTCCAGGGCTTCCTTTCTCTTAGGATTATAATCAGCACCAGGACCTGTCAGCCAATGAGAAAGAATCCTTTTTGCCAGTATCTGTTGTTTTCTGAATGGGGTTACCAAATAGTATTTGGCTATCCCAAAAGTAGTAGCTGCTCTTGCAATATCATGAATATCCAGATTGGTCAACGCGGTAGAGACAACCCTTCTGTTTTTGTCATAAACAGGATAATGCAGCAAGGCTAAATAGAGATTTGCCTTTTTTGTTATATTTACCACCTCTTAACTGAATCCAATTCTTGTTTTATCCCCGACAGTATTTTTAAATCTTCATCAGACAGCTCGGCATCTTCCAATAGATCCGGCCTTCTTTCAAGTGTCCTTCTAAGGGACTGAGCGTGCCTCCATTTGTTGATTTCCTGATGATTACCAGAAAGGAGTACCTCTGGGACATCTAACCCCTTGTATTTCCTTGGACGAGTATATTGAGGATATTCCAATAACCAGTTGAAAAAGGACTCATCCTCTGCTGATTTTGGATTTCCCAGAACTCCAGGAATTAATCTTGCAACAGCATCGAGCAATACCATGGCTGCCAGCTCTCCACCGGAAAGAATATAGTCACCAATTGAGATCTCCTCGTCAACATACTCTCTCACTCTCTCGTCTATCCCCTCATATTTGCCACAAATAATTATCAGGCATGAGAGCTTTGACAATCCTACAGCGTATTTTTGATCAAACCTCTTTCCCTGAGGGGTTAATAGGATAACCCTTGATTCTCCAATGCGAGGCCTCACCTTTTCAATGGCCATAATGATGGGCTCTGGTTTCATCACCATTCCCCGCCCGCCACCATAAGGGTAGTCATCAGCCGTATGGTGTTTGTCTGATGTAAAATTACGGATATCATGAACCTTTATCTCAATCAATTTTTCTTCTTGATTTAGCGGCGAAGAAAACATATTTGGGAATAAGGTAAGGATGTCAAATCTCACCATCTTCAAAGAGTCCTTCTAACGGATGGACAATCATTGTTTTTTTTATAACATCTATCTTAATGACCACCTCAGCGATTGCCGGGATGAGGTATTCCTTGTCCTTATTGCGAATAACATAGACGTCATTGCTTCCGGTCTGAAGGATTCTTTCCACCTTTCCCAGAAAGGCGCCCTCGTCAGTAAATACCTTTAAACCAATGATTTCAAACCAATAATACTCATCTTCAGAAAGGGGGAGGAGCTTGCTTTTCTTAATAAAGATAGAGGTTCCTATGAGTTTTTCCGCTTCATCAATTGAAGATATACCATCGAGTTCTACGAGGATAACGTTTTTATGAGGTTCAACGTTAGTAATTTCGTACCTTTTAAAGTCCCCTTTTTCATCTTTTACATAAAAAAACTTCTGTAAGGTGAAGATCGCTGGAGATTCGGCATAGGAATTCACCCGTAGCTTGCCTTTAATTCCATGGGTACTGACGATCTTTCCTATAACTAACAGCCCATCTTCCATAGCAAAGAAAAAGTCACTCAATGATCTCCAACACAGATCTCTTCCTAATCTTTGTTGAAGCAGCAGATAAGATGGTTCTCATTGCTCTGGCAGTTCTTCCCTGTTTTCCAATTACTTTCCCCAGATCCTCTTTTGCCACCCTCAACTCTATAACTGAGGTTCTCTCTCCATGGACTTCTGAAACCACTACTTCATCAGGGCTGTCCACCAACGATTTAGCAATGTATTCAATCAAACCTTTCATCTTTAGTAACCTCCACCTTTCAAATTTTTAAAGGGGGCCTTCGTGCTGGTAGCCTAACCATTGAGCAAATAGAGACTTAAATCAATCAGTAAGTATACCCCTTTTCTTTAAAATGCTTTTGACCGTCTGTGTCGGTTGAGCACCTCTTTGAATCCATTCCTTTATCCTTTCTTCCTTAAGTTTGATTTCAGCAGGATCCGGATGAGGATTGTACGTACCAACAACTTCAACATAATTGCTGTCCCTTGGCGAAGCTGAGTCAGCAATTACTATTCGATAAAAAGGCCATTTCTTAGCACCCATCCTTGCCAGTCTTATCTTCACAGGCATATTGTTACCTCCTAAAAAGTTAACCCTTATAGCAGTTAAAAGGGCAACATCCCCCTTTTAAACCCCTTCATTCCGTTTGTGTTAAGTTTCTTAATCATATTACGTGCTTGAACATAATTCTTAATCAATTTATTTACATCCTGAACACTGGTGCCACTGCCCTTAGCTATTCTCTTGCGACGACTTCCATTTAATATGGTATGATTTAATCTTTCCTTTTTGGTCATCGAATTTATAATAGCTTCTATCTTAACCAATTCCCCTTCATCAGGCTGTAATCCTTTAATACCCTTAATCTTATTAACTCCCGGGATCATCCCCAAGATTTGATCCAATGAACCCATCCTTTTTATCTGTTGAATCTGTTCTTTAAAGTCTCCTAAAGTAAAGGCATTCTTTCTTATCTTCTTTTCGAGTTCCCTTGCCTTCTTATCATCAAAGGTCGCCTGGGCTTTTTCAATAAGGGATAAAACATCTCCCATCCCCAAAATACGAGAAGCCATCCTGTCGGGATAAAAAACCTCTAAGGCATCGAGCCGTTCTCCAGTACCCACAAACTTGATAGGTTTGTTGGTAACTGCCTTGATAGACAAGGCTGCTCCACCTCTTGCATCACCATCCATCTTGGTAAGGATAACCCCGTCAATACCAAGTACTTCATTGAATTTACCGGCTACGTTAACCGCATCTTGACCAGTCATTGCATCGGCCACCAGTAGAATCTCTTTGGGTAAAACTCGTTCCTTTATCCTCTGGAGTTCTTGCATCAATTCTTCATCTATGTGTAACCTTCCTGCAGTATCAATAAGGACAACATCATGTCCATTAATACTTGCAGACCTTAATGCATTCGTGCAGATGGTTAATGGATCTTCCCCCAGTCTGGGATTATACACATCAATCTCTAGATCCTGTCCTAGTTTCTGCAACTGGTCTATTGCTGCCGGACGGTAAACATCAGCCGGAACAAGATAAGTGTCATGTTTCTTCTCTTTCAAGAATCTGGCTACCTTACCAACTGTTGTTGTCTTACCAGACCCCTGCAACCCGACAAACATTATAGATACTGGAGACTTCCCCGACAGACTAAGTTGAGAATTCTCCCCGCCTAAAAGGTAGGTAAGCTCTTCGTTAACGATCTTTATTACCTGCTGAGCAGGAGTGAAACTAGTCAGAACTTCTTGCCCCAATGCCTTAACCCTAATGGCTTCAATAAAGTCCTTGACAACCCTAAAATTCACATCTGCCTCTAAGAGGACCAGGCGAATCTCTCTCAGAACATCCTTGATGTTCTGCTCAGTGAGCTTACCATGGCCCCTGAGTTTTTTGAATACTGCATTTAACTTTTCTGTTACTGCATCCTCAGTCATTGCAGCGTACAGGTAAGTACGCCTCATTCCCTCGGATTTGCGCGCCTTGCATCTGGAGCTTTTTACCTTGCCATCCCAATTTTGACTTTTTACGAGTTCGTCAAATTTAATTCGCAGTTTAATGTAAGTTTGCTAATCTAAATAATTTTTGATGATTTGTCAAGGGGAAAACTGATAACAAATCTAATTATTCATCTGCTTAACGCTATACTCAAAGCTGTAGTTAACTTGATGGTATCTTCATCCGCCTTTCTCAGTCGGGTGCAAACCAATCGGGCAATATTTTTGACGATCTTAAAACCCATTCTTGGGTCTTTATCTGCCAGTTTTTGAAAATCTTCCTTTTTTATTTCGCGAAGGGTACAATTACTAATTGCAATGACGGAGGCAGTTCGGACGTTATCTTCCAGTAGCCCTACTTCACCAAATACTACGTGGTCACTGGCACTCAATCGTGTCAGTATCTTTTCTTTTTCTTCAAAACCCTGCCCGTCGATTTTCATAGTCAATGTCTTGGACACCTCAACCGACCCATCCATTATGATATACATACTATCGCCTACATCCCCCTCCTGGATGATTATTGACCCATCAGGGACATTAATCTCCTTCATTATTGTTATAATTTTCTCAATCTCTTCTGTAGTTAAGTCAGCAAAGACAGAAATCTCTTTCAAAAAAGCAACTTCGTCCATAGCTTCTCCTGTAAGCTTTCAGCCATCAGATGTTGACCGCTGAACGTTTCCCTTTTTTAAATCTTTTGCCGCTAATAATGATAGCAAAGTCGTTTTTTGTTATAATGTAATCATCCTCTGGGTTTATATTAACCCCAATCTCTTCTTTATCAGAGAAATAGTCTTTGTCAGACTCTTCAAATTTTTTCTTTATAAACATATCGATAGCCGAGACATCGTCAGACAAAATATCCTCTAACTGTAACCCTTTCCTTTCAGTTAATATACCGATAAGAACTGAATTGTGCTTCTCCCTCAAAAATTGTACCAACTCTACGTATTTCTTTCCAACAAACCTATCTGGTATTTCAATTTTCTCCAGTCTATGTTCCTCATCATATGATAACAGACAGGAAACCACTTTAGATAACCCGGGGTGCACTGTAGCACTGGCCAATAGTTCTCCTATATGTTCGTCCCTTATGATGATTTCATCTACATTTGCCCTCTTTAAATGCTGTTTGTTCTCTATACTCAATAGCTCTGCACAGGTTCTGACATTTGGAGCTATTGTCTTTATGGCGAGAGTCCCCAGAGCTGTTCGTTCATCAGCCTTCTGTAAAGCGTGATCTCCGGACGTATCGGCAAGGACTATGGCATACTTAGCCTTTTTTATGTTGGCTCGATTCAATACGTCTTCATGAATAAAATTGCCTCTAATAAACTTAAAATCATATTTTTCATACTTAGATCTCAGGGAATCTATCTCATCCACAGAGAGTTCGTTTACGATTACAATGGTGTTCTTCTTTGTATGGTCATCCAGTGTAAACACTTTAATTGCCTTTTCAGCATTTGAATTCCAGCCGCAGATGACGATGTGATCCTTATCTTTAATTGTTTCCAACCCTCTTCCCTCCTTGATCTTTTGCTGAACAAATAACGAGGCTATGGTGGCGGTTACAATGGAAAGCAATCCAATCCCTGAAAACATTAGTACCAGGCCAACCAGTTTTCCAGCCAATGTGCTGGGCACTTTGTCTCCATATCCTACTGTTGTAACCGTAACCACTGCCCACCAAAACGCATCCCCCATGGTTCTGATAGAAGCCTGCATCGCATCACGTTCAAAGAAATACACACTGAGAGAGCAGAGAGATAAAACCAAAAAGGTTAAACCCATCACCCTAAACAGGTGCTCTCTCCTAATAGTGAGAAATATTTTATTCAAGAAGCCTAATGCATTACCCAGGAAACGATATAATTTTTGCATAAGAGGTTTTATAGACTATTACTTTGCAATCGTAATTTATACTTTCAGGCACATCAGCCCAGTCTTTTCTGCCATAAAACGGTCAAATTCGTCATCGTCAAGCTTGGTACGTTGTCCCAGAAACTCCTCTACCATGGGGCCTCCGGAATATACCGCTTTCGGAGCGTCAGAGAGAACAGCTTTCAAAATTATGTCTGCAATCAAATCCGGTCCTGGAATAGAAATGCCGGCAAACACCTTCCCCAAACCGGCACCGGAAGCCTGGTAAACCGGCTTGTAATCGTCGGCTGTCCTGGACAGAAGATCGCCGGTCAATTGACTGGCCACCTCGTTAAACTCCGTTGCTATTGCGCCAGGACGAATCGCAACTACTCTTATTCCAAAAGGACGTACCTCTATACGAAGTGCATCAGTAATGGCCTCTACAGCATGCTTTGTAGAGGCATAAACCCCGCCCAAGGGAAAGGTGAATTTCCCGGCTATAGAACTGAGATTAACAATTGTCCCTCTTCTTAGCCGGCGCATCCCTGGCAAACATGCCTTGGTAACCCGTATCATAGCAAAGAGATTTACCTCAAAAATACGCCTGACGGCCTCAATAGAGACATCTTCCAGCGCTCCTCGTATACTATATCCGGCATTGTTTATAAGGACTGAGATAGGTTCAGGCAGATTTGAAATTTCACGGCAGAATCTTTCAACGTCCTCGGGATCTGACAGGTCTACCTGTCGTGGAGTAATGCCCTGAACCTGATCTGCAAGTTCAGCAAGACGCTCTCTCCTCCTTGCTACTGCAATAACCTTAAAACCCTTTTCTACAAGCCTTATAGCTGTCTCCCTTCCTATCCCACTGCTTGCCCCAGTTACCAGTGCCATTTGTTCTTTTTGTACCATTTTAACCTCCCAATAAAGACATTATCCCTTTCCAATGTCCTTTCTTTGCAATTGTATCTTATGTCTAAAGATAAATATATCATAAAAATAGAAGACAATATAAAGGGCCATAGAAAAGTGACAGTTTTTTCTTTGTCCCAAAAGGCGTTGAAAACTCTATCAAGATTGGCGGAGTATTCGGAATTTCTAAGAGGTGAGTAGTAATTGGAGATAGTATCGAAATCATCGCCTCAATGTGTAGACGGTTGTTGCCTCTGTCCAATCAGACGGTTCCAACTGGTTAAGCCTCTTTACCAGGTCGCTTATCATGCCGGTGGATTTTGCATCAAAGACCCTGAATAAACCCTCCTGAAAGCCGAGCGTGATTATCTCCTCCTTATTAGTTGTGGCAATAATCTTTATCCTCTCTTCTGCAATCCTTCCCTTAAAATCAGGGAGAAACATTGCCTTAAGTTTTATCTTGCTTTCAGCAGTAGGGAATTCATATGCGGTTCCTGATTTTATGAAATTATCGCGGTTTATGGAATTCGGCAGAAGCAAGGTCACAGAGCCGTCAGCAGCAACTGAAAAAATACACACATAACATTCTTTGTTTGCCTGATAAAATATCCTTACCTCATCGCCTTCTTTTAAATCTGCCTTTGAAAGCGAAACCTTCAATGAGATGCCTTCGCCTTTTTCAGGATAGACAGGCATTATAAGGGCCTTTAGTTTTACCCTGTAAAGATTTCTATCCTTTTCATCCCATCCTTCTCTTATGACGTTGACTTTTTCAATCTTTCCTCTCACTGCTGCATAGACAAGGTCTTCAGCAAGCTGGCTGTTTGAGACAAGTGTGTGAGACCTTATAAATACGCCAAGTGCCTTTTCAACTGCCTTATTTTGAGCGTCCCTTTTTGCGCGCTCCATTATCTCTTTTTTAGTATCATATTCCCCCATAACAGCCTCGCCCTCAGCCTCAACCCAAACTTGTCCCTGAAGGCTTTTATCAGGGACAGGCTTTTCAGAAGCAAAAGAGACGAAGGGAAATACAAGCAGGAGAAATATCAAAGGTATTTTTTTCATAAATGTCACCTAATTTTTTTTTCCACCGATTAACTGCGGTGTTTGTTCATTATTGTACTGCTTTCTGGCAATACGCTCCACCTGTGGTTTGATGTAGCCAAACAGGTCATCCATTTTAATGGAGCCATTCTGCCTTGTGACATCCTCGTTTTTGATACCCTTGAGCATGAAATACGTGAACAACCCATGCCCTTTTTCATCATACGTTGAACTGATCTGGTCGCCTGATGAGGCAGACATGACTATCATATTTTTTGAAAGCTTTATATCCTGTTCAAGATTCATAACCAGTGGTCTTGCGCCTTTTGCCAAAACACTCCTTCCACCTGCTCCTGAGAAACAGGAATCAAGCGCAACGATAATCTCTTTTGCCTGAAGTTTGCCTAATGCATCATAGAGCCTTTTCAACGAATACCCTGTTTCTGCAATGAATGACGGGTCTCCGTCATAAGGCACAAGAAAGGCATCGCCTGTCTTTGTATTCGGCGCGCCGTGGCCTGAATAGTAGATAAAGACTGTACCGCCAGTCTCGACATTATTCGGTAGCCACTTCTCAAAATACTTTGTCAAGTCACCTAAT
>WOUX01000117.1 GCA_009773075.1 bacterium
AAACCATCCACGATAATCTAATCAGAGTAAAAGAAATGGGAATAAAAATCGTTATTGAGCCACCGAAAGAGGCAATATCAGTTGTCCTGGGAGATATTGATTTAATTGCTCTTAAGAAGGCATTATCCTATTTTGATATAGAACTTCCAAGGAATTTTGCAGTTGCCGTTCAGGATCATGGTGAATGTATAGATGGAAGCAACAGGAAGTTTCGGTTTCAACATTGGCAAGAATTTCTACAAAATGACGGACAGATATCCCATTTAGCATATCAAACGCCTCCCCGGTACCTTACCAGAATGATAGCTGTTAAACGTGACCTTCTGGATGCTATAGTCATGGATACATGTACAGCGGGTATCCTGGGAGCCCTTTGTGACCCCTTAATAGAAAAAGAAAATACAAAAGGGGTGGTCATTGTTAATATTGGAAATCAACATACTGTTGCTGCCCTGGTTAAAGACAGCAAAATGCTTGGGTTATTTGAACACCACAGTGGGTCGATGACTCCAAAGAAATTGGAAAACTATATCCATCGTCTCTTAGAGGGAACGCTAACTAACGAGGAGGTATTTGAAGACGGCGGACATGGGTGCTTTATCCAGCCCTGTTTTTCTCCGGGGAACGGGTTTGACTTAATATCTGTAACAGGCCCTAAAAGAGGACTCGCAGAGGGGTTAGGATATTACTTTGCTGTTCCCTACGGTGATATGATGTTAACAGGGTGTTTCGGGTTGGTAAAGGCTGCTATGGAATTTTTGGTAAAGACTAAGAAAAGGAAAGGTGATGCCAAAAACTAGAGCCCATGTTGTAGTAAAAGGAAGGGTTCAGGGAGTCTATTTTCGTGCTGAAACCCAATATGAAGCAAGGCGATTAGGCATAAACGGATGGGTGAAGAACCTACGGGATAGAAGTGTTGAAGCTGTTTTTGAAGGAGAAGAAGACAGGGTTCAGAGTATGATTAAATGGTGTAATCACGGCCCTGCAGGAGCAATAGTCACAGATGTTTCTATAGATTGGCAAGACTATAAAGGAGAATTTGACAGGTTTTCCATCACGTATTGAAACTGGTGAAAAGGCAGATCTTTCATATTACCCAATACCCTGGAATCTAGTTAACGATTACCTGTCTTCCAGTTCTTTAGGTATTATTGTATCCCATTTCAGACATTGGGGACATTTCCACTCTATATTTTCTAATTCAAAACCACACCTTTGGCATCTAAATCTTTTCTCAGGCATATCGAGTATATTCAACAGGTCTTGATATTCAGAGATCAGTTCATCTCTCTTTCCAGATGCTATAAGGATTCTTCCCAGCTCTTTTCTTGCATCTATGGAGGCTGGATTTATCCTTATCACAGACCGGAACTCTTCCATTGCCTCTTTAATGTCCCCTCTCTTGTATAGATATTCTGCCAGGGCAAAGTGAATGTGGGAGTTGTTTTTATCTTCCTTTGAACTCTTCTTTAAAAACTCCTCAAAATCATTAGACTTGTCTTGCATAGAGTATGCTTTTTCCAGTCTGCCATATACCAGATGGGTTAAAGGTGGACTGATTTTAGTTACTCTCTTCCATGTAGAGACAGCTCCGCTATAATCATTTTGGAAAAGACATATATCCCCCAAATGAATAAGGGCATCTATACAATTAGGGTCTAAAGATATAGCTTTTTTGAAAGTCTCCTTTGCTGACTTTATGTCATTATCAGCAAAGTGAGATTTCCCAAGCTCTGTTTGAATATGTGCCAGGACGTTGTTGTCGTTTGTCTCTCTCAGTGCTGATATTCTCTTCTGAATTACATAAGCCTTCTCCCATTCGTTAATCTCTTCATAAAGCTCCTCGAGCTGTATATAGGCATCCAGACTTGATGAATCATTGTCGATTACCTCTTCAAAGGATGAAATGGCCATCTTGATAAAACCAGCTTTTTTAAAATCTAAACCCAGATTGTACAAAGCCTGTATCTTGGTCTCTTTATCAATTGTGGGACGGAGTATTATACTCTTATGTATCCGGATAGCCCGTCCAACCTCTCCCTTGCTCCTAAACAGGTTCCCTAATGCTATATAGGTTTCAACTGTGTTGGAGTTTATCTGAACAGCTTTGGTAAATTCCTCTATGGCATGGTCATGATCATTTGAGAGCAAATAATTTATACCCATCAGAAAGGCAGTACTCTCTTTGCTTTCTTTTTTGACCTTGGGCCCTACATCTGTCAATTTTGACGAAAACCAACCCCCAATGATCAGACCCAGAAAAAGACCGATCAAAACCAGAATTACGGAGAAATAATACGGATTTGAAACATGTAGTTCCATGAAATCTTCTCCAGTTTAATTCTTATTCATACGGTTGTTTTGACTCCATAATTGGCAGATTTCTCAAGGAATTCAACTCGTCCTCCAATTCCAGAATAGTTTTCTGCTGCCTTTTTATCTCCTGCTTCAGTTTGAAGCCGGTAAAAACACCGCCGAACCCCGCAACGAGAATGCCTACAAGGGTAGAAATGAAGACTAATAAAAAAAGAGGCATAGTCCATACCTCGTCGTTAATAAAATAATATTGAAGGGAAACAGACTCTTGATTCTTAATGGCAAAGGTTATGGCAGCAATAAAAAAGAGCGTTACAAAAACCGTTTTTAACAATCTCATCAAATTTCCTCCTTTTTCATAACAGTTCACAGGGGCCGGGGATCGGCAGTCTAATCGCTGACCGCTCACAAATCAGCAACGGACAACTGAGAACGGTCAACTGGCACCACCTATATATCTAGTTGCTTAAAAAAGGGCACCAGTTTATCATAGGTTTCATCCAGGTGTTCAGGTATTACTCTGGTTTCAGCCAAAAGCGGCATAAAGTTGATGTCCCCAACCCACCTTGGCACAACATGAAAATGCAAATGTTCCTCTAGCCCCGCCCCAGCAACCTTTCCCTGATTCAATCCAACGTTGAAACCATGTGGTTGAAATGCTTCTTTAAGTATAATAATGGATTTCTGTAAAACAAGAGAGAGATTATTGACTTCTGACACCTCTAAGTCCTCTAAACCGCTGACGTGTTTATTGGGAGTTATCAACAGGTGGCCATAGGAATAGGGGTATTTATTTATCATTACCATAGAAAGCTTGCCACGGTATAATATTAAATTTGTCTTATTGTTTTTTTCGCCAGGCTTAGAACAAAAAATACAGGTCTCTGATTTATCCCCTAATATATAATCCATCCTCCATGGAGCCCAAATACCTTTCATTGCACCTCCACACAATCAAGTCAAGTGTCTAAAGTTTGAAGTGCCTAAAGTGAGCTAAAGTTGAGGAGTACACCTTCGGCGCCATCATCGTGAAAAAGTAAGAATACCTTAACTTTAGGCACTTTAGTTCACTTCACACTTCAAACTCTATGTCTCTATCAACTCCACCTTTCCACAAACAGCCATTTCTTTGCCCCGTATGATCAAAACACCCATGATACCGCCAATCTTACTGGCAAATTCTAATGCCCTATTAAAATCCCCTTTATCCCTCACTAAATTCCCGATAGCTGTGGCAGCAGCATCTGCCAGAAGAGCCGATTTTGACACAACAGTAACGGCATCTGCCCTGCCAAAACTAATTGAATGCCCCACTGTGCCTGAAGAGGTACAAACCCCAAGAGGGGTATCATCAGGACTGATCTTAATCCCTATCCTATTGCTTAGCGGAGACGTACCTGCATATATCCCGATGCTTGTTTCTGAAGAAGTTTTAAGAAATATGTCTCCCCCGTTTTCTACAATTATTTCCTCCGATTGGTTTAATAATTCTTTGCCAATAAATTCCGAGATAGCCCCTGCTACGGCTGCCATAGGCCCAACATCAACTGCCCTTGATGCCTCCATCATGGCCTTTATAATTCTAGGAGCAAAGGGATCTAAGGGTAGTGGAATCAGACTCGTTTGGAACTCAGGAAACATTCTGATATATTCTTCAATTTGGTGCCTATACTTTAATACAGCATCCCTGGCTTCCGCACTTAGGTCTTTATTAGCCCCGATATATAGGTCAGTTTCTTTAACTGCTACTTGAAAGTAGGTAAACCTATTGTCATGGATAAGATCTCTATAGGTTCTTTTTTGATACATATTTAGGTAACCGTTCACGATTTACGATTTACGAAGCTACCTGACATCCAAACAGTTCCTCCACCTTTTTAAACAGTACTTCCGATGGAGTTAATCGAAAGTTTTCACCCAGGGATATAACCGTTTCAGTACAATTGGGTACAATAAGGTGGAGAAATGCCTCACTGTTTCCATGGTGATTCAACAGGATATCTCTTAGTTTTTCCAGTTGCTCTCTACTTACAGAAGAGGTTTTAACAGTAAAATGAACATCGGCACTGAGTTTTTCCTTTGCCTCTGAAAGGGGTATTATTTTTTTAGCTATTATCTTTGGATTCTCTTCTTCCATTGCCAGGGTTCCTAGGATCAGAACAGGCTCATCTCCTTTTAAAAAGAAAGAGGTTTCCTTGTAGATATCAGGGAATACCACTATTTCAATAAAACCCTTCAGATCCTCCAGGGTAACACGGGCCATCCGATCTCCCTTGCGTGTATTAATTTCCTTAACAGAACTGACCATGCCCCCGATTTTTATTTCTGCCCCATCATTAAATTCGACTATATCGAG
>WOUX01000118.1 GCA_009773075.1 bacterium
AAGATAAGGATACATGGCAACCAACACAGGATATTTTATGTTGTGTTGAAGGGGAATGAAATGGTCCTTTTGCATGCCTACTTGAAGAAGACTCAAAAAGCCCCGATTAAAGAGATAGAAGTTGCAAAACAGAGGATGAAAACCGTTACAGGAGGTTAACAAATAATGAAATCTGATCTTGACAGGCATATAGAAAAGCATATCAAAGATAAGGAATTCAAAGTCTACTTTGACAAGGCAGATGCCAAGAGGAGGATAGCGCAGGAAATAGTTACGTTAAGGAGCGCGAAACACCTTACCCAAACTCAGTTGGCGGAAGAAGTCGGCACAAGGCAGCAGGTCATTTCGAGACTTGAAAACCCTGCTGACACGCGTATGCCGTCATTTGAATTTCTTGACAGAATAGCTAAGGCCTTTAATAAGAGGCTTGTTGTTTCGCTGGAATAAACCCAAACCCTTCGGGCTTCTTTTCCGCCTTAACGATAACAGAATGCTTGATGTTAACACCCAAAGGCTACACTTTTATAGACGTTAACCTGCTATAATTTGTTTAAATCAACTGAAAGGGGGTTAGAATATGACAACAACCAAAACTGAACGAATAGAGATAGACCTTCCTGAAGATATAATATTTGCGATGAGGGGATTAGAGAAACCAGAGGAGGTTAAAAAGAAGCTAAAAATAGCACTGGCTATCCTATTATTTCAGGAAAAGTCTATATCACTTGGAAAGGCAACAGAGCTTTCAGAATTAAGCAGGGTTCGGTTTATGGAGGTTTTAAAGGAATAAGATTTTGAAAAAGATCAACAAGTTATGACCAGTTACCGTAAAGCAGTTGAAAATGAAAGCGTATGCAGATATACATAGACTATTGAAGTATTAAAATGATACCAGCACGAGCAAATAAGTGGATTGATGTTTATCAGTTGTAAAAGATGAGACAATAAATGGATTTCACTTATGATTTTGCAGAAATCAATGGCAAAGTTCCGATGATAGAATTCTTGGAGGGTCTATCCCTTAAGGAACGTGCTAAAATATTTGCGTATATTGACAAATTAGTTGAACTGAAGAATAACGGGATACAGCCAAAGGAGAATTTATCCAAACATCTTGGAGGTGGTATCTTTGAACTTAGGGTAAGCTTTGAGAATAGAATTTCTAGAAGCCTTTACTTTTATGAGTCAAAACGGCAGATTATTTTTACGCACGGTTTTGTAAAAAAGGAACAAAAAACGCCAAAGTCTGAGATTGAAAGGGCAAGATCAATCCGCAAAGCATGGAGAGGCAAAAAATGAATACTGCAAAAAAGTACTTTGAAAAACAACTTTCTGTTCCTGAATTTAAACAGTCCTATCTGGAAGAGAAAGTAAAGTTGGATATTGAATATCAATTAGAAGAATTGAAGAAAGATATTCAGTCCTGTAAACCTAGTGAAGAAATCATTAAAAAAATTGATCGTATTGAGAAGTATGTTTTGTCCGTCTGAAACTGTGTAAGGGCATAATATAACCCTAGCCCAGACCTGGCCTGTAGGCTTAGTAAAATCACTGAAGCAGGTGGCACTAGGGCAGGCCCAAATGTCGGGTCAGCCCCCAAATCCTATGACCCCAAATCCGAGGAGCGATTAGATGTCTGAAATTTCAAGTGCAAATGGTGAATTGAGGATCGGTGTTTACGTCTGCCACTGTGGATTAAACATTGCAGGCACCATTGACTGTGAGGCAGTTGCCCGCTTTGCAGAGGGCTTGGCGGATGTGGTAATATCCAGAGATAACCAGTATCTCTGTTCAGAACCAGGTCAGCAGTTGATTCAGGATGATATCCGAGAGCATCATCTAAACAGGGTAGTAGTGGCATCCTGTTCCCCCAGACTACATGAGCCTACCTTTCGGAGGGTCTGTTCAGAATCGGGGTTAAACCCCTATCTGATGGAAATGGCCAATCTCAGAGAACAGTGCAGCTGGGTGCATACCAACCAGCCCAGGGAGGCCACGGAAAAGGCCAAGGACCTTGTAAAAATGGCGGTTTCCAGGGCCCGTAAACTCCAACCTCAAGAGGAGCTGAAGGTTCCGATCATTAAATCCACGCTGGTTATAGGAGGCGGAGTAGCCGGTATCCAGGCGGCTTTGGACCTGGCAGACAGCGGTTATCAGGTATATCTGGTGGAGAAGAAACCCAGCGTAGGGGGAATCATGGCACAACTGGATAAAACATTCCCTACTATGGACTGCTCCATCTGAATTCTGGGGCCTAAGATGATGGATGTCGGTCGACATCCCAGGATTAAGATGCTTACCCTCAGTGAAGTAAAATCCATTAGCGGTTACGTAGGAAATTTTAACGTAAAAGTAGTTAAAAAGGCCCGACTGGTGGATGAAAAGGAATGCACGGCATGCGGTGATTGCACCAGAGAGTGCCCGGTTGTTAAGCCTGATGAATTTGATATGGGGCTTAGTTCCCGGAAAGCCATATACCTGCCTTTCCCACAGGCAGTTCCTTCTGCCTATGTTATCAACCGGGAAGAGTGTCTGGGAAGTAATCCTATTATCTGCGGAAAGTGCATAAAGCTCTGCAAAAAGGGCTGTATTGATTTCGACATGAAGGACGAAGAGATCGAATTCAAGGTAGGCACAATTGTCGTTGCTACAGGGGTGGATGTATACGATCCTTCTGAGATGGATGAATATGGATATACACGTTATGAAAACGTTATTACCAGTATGGAATTTGAAAGGCTCATCAATGCCGGAGGACCTACGAAGGGGGATATCATCCGACTAACCGACCGTAAGGTACCTCAATCGATTGCCTTTATCCAATGCGTTGGCTCCCGCTCTGTTGATAAAGGCGGAACCTACTGCAGCAATATCTGCTGCATGAACACCGTTAAAGATACCCTGATGCTCAAGGAGCACTACCCTGAAATGGACGTAAAGGTGTTTTATGTTGATATAAGGGCATTCGGTAAAGGTTTTGAAGACCTTTTCAAGAGGAGTAAAGGGGAAGGAGTCCGCTATATTCGAGGGCTTCCCGGGCAGATAAAGGAAGACCCACACACCAGAAACCTTGTCCTGTCAGTGGAGAATACTGCCACTAATAAGCTTCTGGAACATGAGGTTGAGATGGTGGTGCTGTCTTTGGGGGTAAAGCCCTGTGAGGATATTAAAGAGACCCAGGAGATGTTAGCCCTGCAGAGGACCTCGGATGGATTTTATCTGGAGGCACATCCCAAACTCCAGCCGGTTGATTCTGCTACAAAGGGAATATTCTTTGCCGGATGTACCGAAAGCCCTAAAGACATTAAGGATTCAGTAACTCAGGCTTCGGCCTCGGCTGCCCGGGCAATGCGACTGATGAATAGCGGAGAAATAACCGTAGAAGCGATAACCGCTGAGGTAATTAAAGACAAATGTGAATTTTGTGGAATATGTGTCAGGGTATGTCCTTACAATGCCATTACAATGGATAAGGACAATAAGATCCCGGCTCAGGTCACTCAGGCTGCCTGCTCAGGATGCGGCACCTGTGCCGCAGAGTGCCCAACCAATGCTATCTCCATGAGACACTTCACTGACAGCCAGATAGAAGGACAGATTGATTCTTTGCTGGAGGAGAAACCGGCAGAGAAGGTTCTGGTCTTTGCCTGTAATTGGTGTTCCTATGCAGGTGCAGACTTTGCCGGTGTCTCCCGTTTGCAGTATCCTTCCAATGCCCGTCTCATTCGTACTATGTGCAGCGGCAGAGTAGATAAGAAATTTATCTGGCGGGCCTTTGAAAAAGGTGCCCCGGTAGTTCTGGTCTCTGGCTGCCACTTTGGGGACTGTCACTATATCGATGCCAACCACTGGACCAAGAAAAGGGTAGATAAGGTCTGGAAAAAGATGAAGAAATTAGGCATCCGTCCGGAACGACTGCAACTGGAATGGATAAGCGCAGCGGAGGGTATCCGTTTTTCTAATGTCATGAAAAGAATGGAAGAATTACGGGCTGATGTTACCCCTGAGGAGATAGAAGATACAAGGAAGATACTTCAAGAGTCTAATTAGAACTTCTTTTTATACACATGACAGTATGGTTGCTGTTTTTTCTTGTCGTAGTAGTCTTGATGGTAATCTTCCGCCTTCCAAAAGGTACCGGAGGGAAGTACTTTTGTTACGACTTTATACCCTTTAGTTTTGAGTATATTTATTAACTTATGAACAATCTTTTTCTCATCATCATTTTTATAAAAAATGGCGGATAGATACTGTTCCCCAATATCCGGCCCCTGACCATCAACCTGTGTTGGATCATGAATCTCAAAGAAAAATTTAGCAAGCTCCTCATAATTCACTTTGGTCGGGTCATATGTTACTTCAACAACCTCTAAGTGACCTGTGTTTCCAGAACTCACATCTTGATAGGATGGATTTTCCAAAGCACCTCCCATATAACCTGAGACTGCAGAAATGACACCATCCTTATGCTCAAATAAATACTCTACCCCCCAAAAACATCCTCCTGTAAAGTACGCTTTTGCAGCTTTTGCAATGTGAGGGTTTTGTTTCGCCGGCACGAATGTCATCGAGATCGAATTAACACAATGTCTAACATTCTTCTTTGTGAATCCTTCTCCTTCAAAAACATGGCCCAAATGTGCACCACAATTCGCACACAGTATCTCCGTTCTTTTTCCATCAACATCCTTTTGTCTTTTAATGGCTCCTTTGATTTCATCGTCAAAGCTTGGCCATCCACAAGACGATGAAAACTTATCGTCTGAACGATAAAGCAGTGCATTGCATCTTTTACAATGATAGGAGCCCTTTTCAGAAAATATGTTATATTTGCCACTGAATGGTGCCTCTGTACCTTTATGAATGATTACTCTTTCTTCTTCTGGTGAGAGTTTATTGTAGGACTTCTCAGCCATAGTCGGTTCCTCCGAGTATGAGATTAAGTTAAGCATTAATACTATTGAGAACGCTATTATTATATACTTTCGCATGAATTCTCCTTTTCAAACACATAACGAGTCTGCAGAAAAAGCCCTTTGGCAGGTAATTAGTTTTCCGATCAGCCTAGGGTCTTTCATGCCGTTAAGGTAACCGCCCTTCTTTAGCAATAGCCTAAATCTTAAGGAGAAGCTAAATCTTTACTTAACTCTTTTTGCCTAAAGGTATGTCCTTGTTAGCTCATCCTTTTTATCATTTCTTTGTATTCATCGTGGGTGCCAATCCAAACCCAAATATAATCTGAACCATCTTCTGCTGCAAGGGCTCTATAATCAAGGCCAATCCTGACAGACCACAACTTACTGACTTTCTTGAAATGCGGAGAAGGGTGTCGAGGATTTTCTTTCAAAAACGCAAAGTTCTCTTGGGCAATCTTTTGGATGGTTAGTGGGAGTTGATGAAAGAG
>WOUX01000119.1 GCA_009773075.1 bacterium
GATCATAGAGCCATGTGTTATTATATCCAAGGTCTGGTTGCTTTACCTCTGTTTCATAAAGACTCATGCCATTTTTTCGTACTCAATAAAAGTAGATAAATCCGGACAGTTTATATAGGGGACTCTCTTATGCTTAATCTATTAAAGAGGCTTGACAATAAAACCATACTGTTATTTTTCGGGCTTCTTTTAATCGCTTTGTTTCTCAGTTTTGGCATAGCTAATGTTAAGCCCACTATAGCACTGACAGTTATGGGTGGGATAGCGATTTTTATAATTAGCTTCGTAAGTACTGAGGCAGCCCTATATATCCTCATTTTTTCTATGCTATTAGGGCCTGAGTTTATTGTTGGGCAGATTGCAGGAAAAGCCGCTGTAGAACGAGGGGTAACGCTGCGTCTGGACGATTTTTTACTGGTGCTAATCGGTTTCAGTTGGTTTGCTAAGAGTGCTGTATACAAAGAGCTGGGGCTTTTTCTTAAGACGCCTTTAAATAAACCCATATTTTATTACATAGCAGCAATGGCTCTTTCAACTGCATTCGGTATTATGTTCGGACGAGTCCAGATCAAAACAGGATTATTCTTTGTCCTTAAATATATCGAGTATTTCATCGTATATTTCATGGTGGTAAACAATATCAGAGATAGAAAACAGGTGAGATACTGGGTAATGGCAATATTATTTACCTGTGCGGTCGTCAGCATAATCGGAATCTATCAGATACCTACAGGGGAAAGGGTAACTGCACCCTTTGAAGGAGAAATAGGCGAACCAAACACCCTTGCCGGCTACATGCTCTTGATCGTATCTATAGTAGCCGGGTTAATTCTTACCACTGAATCCAGGAGGAATAAGATTCTTCTTGGTGTATTGACTCTTTTAATAATCATCCCTTTTCTGGCTACCCAATCAAGAAGTTCGTACCTGGCAATAGTCCCTATGTGTTTTGCACTTCTCATATTGAGTGAAAAGAAGGCTGGCATTGCAATATTAATGGCTATTTTAATAATCCTGGGACCATTTCTTATTCCTTCTTTCGTTAAAAAAAGGGTTATATACACATATACCCAACCAACAGAGGCTGGCCAAATAAAAGTTGGTGGAATTAACCTCGACACTTCTACATCTGCCCGTCTTAATGCATGGAAAAACGTAATTACCAAACAGTGGATAAAACATCCTATATTAGGCTATGGAGTTGGCGGATCTGCTTTTTTTGATGCCCAGTATCCCCGGGTTTTGGTTGAAACTGGCATTTTGGGTCTGGCAGTATTTTTATGGTTAATCTATTCACTATTTACCAGTGTCCTTGAGACATATCGAAAGTTAAAAGATAGATTTTACAAGGGACTGACTTTAGGGTTTCTAGCCGGTCTGGTAGCCATGTTAACGCATTCAATTGGAGCTAATACCTTTATTATTGTACGCATTATGGAGCCCTTCTGGTTTTTAGCCGGTATAGTGGTGATGCTGCCTGCCTTAAAGGCGCAGGAACAAAAGGAAGGGGTATAGAGGGGGCAGGTTGGAGAAATTTTTGAGTAAGATTAACAAAGAAACTATAGTTCCTATAAAGGAAAAAATCATTGCTATAATACCTGCTAGAGGTGGTTCCAAGGGTATATTTCGTAAGAATATCAGATTGCTAGCGGGCAAACCCTTAATTGCCTATATATTGGAGACCGCAAAACGTTCAAAGTATCTTCAAAGGATAATTGTCTCCACTGAAGATCATGAAATTGCAGAAACAGCGAGAAGGTTCGGGGCTGAAGTACTAATAAGACCAAAAAAACTATCCGGAGATGAGATTCCCTTAGACCCAGTCATCCATGATGTCTTACAGAAACTGGAGAGGAAAGGTTATTTCCCAACTATTATAGTGACATTACAGCCTACATCCCCTACTTTAAAGGTAGAGACTTTGGATCAAGCGATCGAAAAGCTGATTGACGAAAAATTGGACACCGTGATTTCGGTTAAGGATGCCACCCACATTTACTGGATAGAAAAAGGGGGTAATTTTTCCCCTCTTTATGAAGAGAGGAAAAACAGACAGCTTTTGCCAAAGATTCTAAAAGAAACTGGAAGCATCTTAGCCAGCAGGCGGCAAGCGATCAATGAAGATAGTAGAATCGGGGAAAATATCTCCTTTCTTTATCTCTCTGCCGAGGAAGCTATAGATATTGATTCGCCCATGGACTGGTGGCTGACCGAAAAGATTTTAAGCCGGAAAAAGATTGTGTTCCGGGTTGATGGATACCGGAAAATAGGTTTGGGGCATATCTACCGGGCATTGACTTTGGCTCAAAGGATTATGGATCACCGGGTTATCTTCTTAATGGACAGTCGTTATCCCCTCGGCATTTCTATTGTTAAGCAAAGTCATCAGGAGATTGTTACTTTTAAAGGAGATTCCATTCCTGTGATTGAGACTTTGAATTCGGACATTTTGATCAATGACATATTGGATACAGATGTCCAATACATGCAATCGCTTAAAAGACTGGGGAAATTCGTGGTCAATTTCGAAGATCTCGGAGAAGGTGCACAATATGCAAACCTTGTCATCAATGCCCTTTATGAAAGCCCTATGCCCTATACTAATCATCTCTGGGGTCCCGATTATGTATGCCTCCGTGATGAATTCTATTCAATCAAAAAAGAGAAATTACGCCCAGAGGTTAAAAGTATTCTTATAACATTTGGAGGTGTCGATGAGGGAAATCTCACATGTAAGGTTTTGTCAGCATTGGATAAGTGTGAAGCTGATTTCAAGGTTACAGTAATTTTGGGATTGGGTTATATCCATGACTCATCATTGAGCCAATTTTTAGCCAATAGTAAAATGAACTGTCAAATAAGAAAAAATGTTAAGTTTATCAGCAAGTATATGGCCAAAGCGGATATTGTCTATACATCCTGCGGCCGCACAGTCTACGAAGTGGCAGCCGTTGGAACGCCTTGCATTGCACTTGCCCAAAATGACAGGGAGATGGGGCACTTATACGCTAACATCAACAATGGTATTATTAATTTAGGGCTGGGTAAAACGGTAGAGGAAAAAAAGATTACAGAAGTAACGGAAGAATTGATTAACAAACCCCATCTCAGGCTAGAGATGCAAAAGAAGATGCAGCGCCATGACTTAAAGTCAGGGATTGACAGAGTATTAGAAGCCATGTTTCACCATTATTATGAATTCAGAAAGTAGTTATTATGTCTAATTCCAAGCTATGGAAGCAAATCATTTCCTGCCCCACTCCTTTTCTCATTGCAGAAATTGGTGTCAATCATGAAAACAATATGCAAACAGCAAAAAAAATGATTGATGAAGCTAAGAAAGCAGGCGC
The DNA here is from genome assembly GCA_009773075.1 of bacterium. Lineage (GTDB taxonomy): Bacteria > Desulfobacterota > UBA8473 > UBA8473 > UBA8473 > UBA8473. The sequence goes on from WOUX01000119.1 coordinate 3,351, forward strand.
GGATGCAGTAAAGTTTCAAACTTACAAGGCTGAAAAATTGGCTGTCAAGGATAGTCCTGCCTATTGGGATCGGACAAAAGAAAAAACAGACTCCCAGTATCAATTATTTAAGAGGTATGATAAGTTCGGTGAAAAAGAGTTCATATTGTTAGCAGATTATTGCAAGAAAAAAGGCATCATTTTTCTATCCACACCTTTTGATTTTGCAGCGGTAGATTTTCTGGATAGACTGGTTCCTTTCTTCAAGATCTCATCATCAGATATCACCAATATCCCTTTTATTCGTTATATCGCTCGAAAAGGAAAACCCATTATTCTTTCTACAGGCGCTGCGACCGTAGCGGAGATTGATGAAGCAGTCAGTACTATCATGGAGAAAGGCAATAAGGTTGCCCTGCTGCATTGTATATTAGACTATCCCACTCAATTTGAAGATGCCAATCTCAACATGATCAAGCATATGAAGAATATTTACCCAGACCTAGTCATAGGGTATTCTGATCATACTGTCCCTGACAAAAACATGTTGATCCTTACGATGGCTTATTTGTCAGGGGCTCAGATCATTGAGAAACATTTCACCCTTGATAAATCCCTTCCCGGAAACGACCACTATCATGCCATGAATCCAAATGATATAAGAATTTTTAAAGACAACCTAAATTTCATTATAAAGATTGGCGGCGAATACTACAAGAAGCCTGTGGCCTGCGAAAGGGTCTCAAGAGAAAATGCTAGGCGCAGCCTTGTAGCGAACACCACTATAACAAAAGGACAGATCATTACAACGAAGATGTTGACCATGAAACGTCCGGGAACCGGTGTTTCCCCGAGATTTTTTGACCAGGTGGTCGGACGCAGGACAGGACAGGACATTGCAGAAGATGAGATAATAACATGGGAAATGTTAATCTAATCCTACTGATTTAACCAGCCATAGGAAAATACATGCCCCAAGAAGATTTCCACGACAGCACCAAAGACCAGATCATAAAGGATTCCTCTAAATTCATTACCAGTGTCTATTTGGGGAATATCACGGGAATTATCACTGGTATTGTTACCCGTAAATTCTTAGGGCCAACCTTAATGGGGGTCTGGAGTTACATCCAGGTCATACAATATTATTCTAATCTTGGCCATTTGGGAGTCCTTTCCGCTGCTGAGAGAGAACTTCCCTACTATTTTGGGAAAAAGGATCAGGCAATATCAGACAAAATCAAAAACAATGCATTTGCCTTCACTTTTCTTGTCTCCCTCCTTTTTTTTTTCGGTCTTGTAGCCTATGTCTTT
>WOUX01000120.1 GCA_009773075.1 bacterium
CTCCTCCATAACTACTGCCCGGTCTATATAGCTTCGGTCGTGACCTCCGTATTCTCTGGGCCAGGTCATCCCTATCCAGCCTCTACTGGACATGTCTTTGGAAAATTTCTGCGAATGGCTTTCGACCCAACCATTGCTCTTGACCTGAAATTCTCCATCTCTTACCTTTGTCTCAAGAAAGTCCCGAACTTCCTGTCTGAGATTTTCCTGCTCCTTGGTAAAACTAAAATCCATTTTATACCTCCCTCTGTCCTGAGTAGTTACAAATTAATCACAATTGTATAATCCCGTGTTTCTTCCATGGCTTCTCATCTACCTTGTCTTTCAGCAAGTTAAGTGCATTTATCAGCACAGCCCTGGTTGACTCAGGTTCTATGACATCATCGATGTATCCCCTCTCGGCTGCCATATATGGGTTAACCCAGACATCCCTGTATTCCTTTATCCGCTGATCTTCTACCTTCTTGGGGTTCTCTGCCCCGGCAATCTCCTTAGCAAAGAGGATGCTTGCCGCCGTCTCCGGCCCGACAAGGGTTATTTCCGCTGTCGGCCAGGCAAAAACAAAATCAGCCCCCAGAGGCACGTTGCACATGCATAGTTGTGCCCCAGCATAGGAATGCCTGATGACAAGGGTTACCTTGGGTACTGAAGCCTCGGTAACGGCATGGAGCATCTTGGATCCGTGTTTTATTATACCCCGCTTCTCCTCGTTCTGCCCGATCATCACCGCTGGCGAATCCTGTATATGGATTATGGGGATATTATAGGCATCACAGATCCTCACAAAACGGGCATGTTTATTTGCAGCACCGACATCGATGACGCCTCCCATAACCATGGAGTTATTCGCCAGGATACCGACGGGCTGACCGTTGAGCCTTGCAAAACACGTTATCATATTTTTTGCAAACCTGGCTTTGTATTCGAGAAAGTAGCCGTTATCAACAATCTCCCGAACTATCCTGTACATATCGAATGGAACTCTGGAATCCTCCGGCATGATGTCCATGATACCTTTATTGAGGCGACCAGGGTCATCCTCTGTCTCTACAATCGGCGGTTTCTCCCGATTGTTCGAAGGTAGCAGACTCAAAAGCTCCTTGGCTATCCCAATCGCTTCTCTGTCATCCTTCGCAACAAAATCGCATAGCCCTGTTATCTCACTGTGAAGTTTCGCTCCACCCAACTCCTCCTCTGTCTTGTTTTCTCCCAGCATGGTCTTTACAAAGGCAGGGCCACCCATGTACATGCGACTGATACCGTCCACCATAATGATAAAATCGCTTAACGCTGGACCATATGCAGCTCCTCCGCCACAACTGCCCAGTAAAAGGGTGATCTGAGGAATTACACCTGAGTATAACGTATGTCTTCTAAACAACTGAGCATATATCTCGCTGGAGTCCTGTCCTTCCTGTAATCTTGCACCTCCTGAGTCGATTATCTGGATAAAAGGGGAACCGCATTTTGCCGCTGCGTCAATGACTTTACATATCTTCTTACCATGCATCTCCCCAAATGTTCCTGCCATAACGGTAAAGTCCTCGGCTGCAACGAAGGCATTGTTCCCATTTATCTTTCCACTTCCGGTAACTACTGCGTCAGCAGGGAGTTCCTTACCTTCCATGCCAAAAAGGGTACACCTGTGCTTTACCAGTGCATCAACCTCCATGAATGTGCCGGCATCGAACAGGAAATCAATCCTCTCTCTGGCGGTCATTTTCGTGCGCTCATGCTGCTTTTCTATGCTCTTTGAGCCTCCCATCTGAAAGATTTTGCCCTTGCGCTCCCTTAAATCCAAAAGCTTTTTTACATTAGAATTCATCTATACATATCCCCCCTTTATGTTTTTCTTATGTGATCTTATATAAGAAGCTGTTTAGTCAGCCATTTTAATTGCTTCGATCATCGAAGTATGGATAACGCATGATATTTTTCCTTCAAAAGAGATTACCTCTAGGGAACCAAAAAGAAAGGAGAGTTTCTATAAAGACTCAAGGTAGCTTACCAGAGACACCAAGTATTTTCAAGGAATATTTTGAAAAAAGATATTGACAAATCAAATAACTTTTATTTATTATGATATTATAAAAAACCGACTGGTTGGTATAATTATCAAAGACACACATCTATTATGAAAACAGAGAAGGGAAAGCTAACAAGAAAAAGTATCGTAAAAAAGTCTCTACGGCTTTTTTCAGAAAAGGGATACTACAATACATCTATGGTAGATATCGTTCAGGCAACAGGTTTAACAAAAGGTGGGATTTATGGCCAATTTAAGAGTAAGGAAGAAATTTGGCATGCAGTTTATGACGAAGCTGTCAATATCTGGAGAAGTAAGGTATTTAAAGGAACCAGGGAGATCTCGAACCCAATTGATCGGATAGAGAGACTCATAGAAAACATTCTGAAGAACTACATTGGGGCAAAGGTTTTCAAAAAAGGGGCTTTTTTTGTGCCCATGCTTTTCGAGTTTTCTGGAGATTCTGTAAACATGGCAGATAATATCTCGAGAGGGTTCGAAGGATTTTCAAACCTGTTGTACCGCTGGTTGAAAGAAGCGGCAGATGCAGGATTGTTGAAGAAAGGGTTGAATCTCGAGGAAATTGCAAACTTTATTTTCATCTCCCTTAACGGGGCCACTAGCTTATTTGTGGCGACAAAAGATCCCAATATCTGGCAGCATACAATCAGGCAGCTAGAATTCTACGTCAATCAGTTAAAAAGATGATAGGCTCTTAAGGAGGAAGTCCAAAATTTTATTGTGTTTGTATTGGTAAGACTATTACCAATAAATAAAGGTGCAAGGGGAATCAGTAACCTTACAGAAAAAAGGAGAACATCATGAGAATGAGATATGTTTTTTCAAGAATGGTTACCTTGGTTTCAATCATGATTTTTTTGGGAAGCATACCCTCTTATGCCGGAGAAGTCAGGGGTGTGACTGACAAGGCCATAACCATTGGTCTAATAATGCCTATGACAGGCCCGATTGCTCCGCTTGAGGGGGCATTGGCTCTAACCGGAGGTGCTAGAAATTTCTTTAGATATATAAACGAAAGGGGTGGGATTAATGGGAGAAAGATAGATCCGATTATTCATGATTGTCGTTTCGCCATACCCGGGGCTGTAGCCGGCTTTAAAAAGCTTATCTATAGAGACAATGCATTTGCTGTCTTTTTACCCGGAACAGGGCAGACCCTTGCTCTAACTCCCCAGATACTGAAGGAGAAGGTCCCGACTATTACCGCAAGCCTGTCAGAGACTGTGATTACTCCTGTTGAAAAGAAGCGATACATATTCATTCCCTGTGCCAGTTATCAGGATCAGATTACGATATTGATAGACTATATAGTGAAGGATCTCAAGGCTAAAGACCCAAGGATAGCCTTTGTTACCCTGGAGATTGAGTACGGCAAGGTAGGCCTGGCTGCTGCTAAGGAAAGACTGAAACACCATGGCCTTAATCTGGTGGATGTAGAGATTATGCCGGTGGGGGCCGTAGATGCCAGCACAACGATACTGAATATCAAGAGGGCAAAGGCCGATTATGTTATCGTTCATCTGGATATGACAACCTCCATTGCCTTCATCAGGGAGACGAAGAAGTATAAGATGGGTGCCAGGATGTTGGGAGATTACTATTCCTGTGATGAGGATATCGTTAGGGCAGCGGGTAGTGCTGCGAAAGATTACATTGGGTCGCATACCTTCAACTCCTGGTATGATGATACGTCAGCAATGGCAGAATTGAGGAACATAACCTTGAAATATGAACCAGGTGACCCCAAAATGAGGAATAGGTATTATATTCAGGGATGGGTTATGGCTATGATCTTTGCTGAAGCCATGAAGCGAGCAGGCAAAGACTTGACTCCTGAAAACATGGTAGAAGCCATGGAAGGCTTAAAAGAATTTGATACCAATGGCCTATCAGCCCCTATCACTTACACCCCGACTAACCACAAGGCAGGAGAGTATTGCAGGCTTTTCAAGGCCGATGTAGAAAAGGGTAGAATGGTTCCTATAAGTGGGTGGGTAAAGGCTACAAAGTAAAAGAATATCTTATTGGTGAAGTTATTGTAACTATTCAGGTAGGCACAGAGGCACAGAGCACCAAAGGCACAAAGTATGAAAAAAACAATGAAACGACCCTGCTCCGCTCTGCTTTGTGCCTATGTGCCTTTGCCACTTTGTGCCTGAGTAGTTGAAGTTATTTAACGAAGGAGGTCCAATGGTTAGCACTAAAGAGATTACTGAGATGTATCGTGAAAAAGTGACCGAGAATACTACTTCCTCTGGCATCCCGGTGAAGGAGGTATATACTCCAGAGGATATTGCCCATATTGATTACGACAGGGATATCGGTTCTCCGGGGCAATATCCATTTGCCCGTGGTCATCATCCTTTGATGTATCGGGGTAAATTATGGAATATCAGGAACATTACCGGCTTATCCACACCAAAGGCGTATAACGAGAGATTAAAATATCTGATAGACCAGGGTATGACAGCCATAGAGTGTGAGTTAGACAGTCCTACATTCTATGGGCTTGAGCCGGACCAACCGTCTGCTGATGGTCATCTTGGGATATGTGGCACTTGCCTCCACTCATTGAAAGACGTA
>WOUX01000121.1:0-859 GCA_009773075.1 bacterium
TTTGAAAGATTACTTCCGCTATTTCCTTGGGGTCACATCCCACATTCAGGGCAATCTGAATATGCAGCCTCAGCTCATCGAAGCGGGATAGCACAGTTAGGGCTGCTACCGTTATTAACTGCCTGATCTTGTGAGGTATTTTCTCTCTGGCGTAAATCTGGCCGGTTATAAATAATGAAAGGTCTTTTGCCAGGTCTTTATCAAAGGCCTTCCAAAGATCATACGGCTTTTCATCCATTATGTCTTTCATATACAATTCTGCTGTTTTTTTGGTTTTCTCTAATACTTCTTTACTCAAAGTAAAATCTCCTCTCTGGAAACGGTTTTTTCAGTGTGAACTACCTAATCTTTTCATTGGGCAGAGTTATAGACGCTATTTGCCCTGAATTGGCATTCCATGTTAAATTCTCCCCTGGTTTCAGGAGGACTTCAAAGGGTGGTTTGTCATCGATTTGAACCTTTAGCCAGGTTGTTTCAGAAGTCTTTACCAGGAGGGTTTTCTCTCCCCCTTTTTGAGATTCGGCTTTTTTCTCTTCTGATCTTAATGGTTCTGTCCCATCAGCCAATGAGACAGTTGATCCAGGTTCTTTCGGTGGTTTCTCCCTTGTTACGGTACTCCCCGCCATCTTTTCGGGCAAAGGGGGCTGAACTATGGTTTCTCCAGTTGGTATAGAGGGTACCGATGATGATTTAGAAATAACATCTGTACGGGTTTTAATCTCTTCTTTCTTGCCAGGGTAAAAATAGAAAAATAGAAAAACAATTAAAATTATTGCCAATGGGGAAACTATAAGTAAGCGTCTGGACAAAAGAGGTTTTTTGGGGGGGGGCACGATTTCCTCGACGTTTTTCAGACTAT
>WOUX01000121.1:939-5530 GCA_009773075.1 bacterium
ATCTCTTCAAGGGAAACAGACCTTGATTCTCTCTCTTTCCTGAGATATTCTCCAAAAGAGTCCATATTGCTCCAAATAATATGTATTTATAAACCGCCCAAAGGCAATTTTTGTTTGACCAACTATTTTTTAACACACATTAAAAATTCTTGCAATAAAAAGATTTGGATACAAATAGACAAAATCCTGATTTTTCACTTAAAACAAGAAATTTAAATTTAATTTATCACTTGATATAAGACATATTCTCTGATATATTCCCACCTCATAATACATACCTTAAATTCGATTTAATTCTTTCTCTTCCTATGAGAAGAATGGTTGAATTTCCTAAAATTAGAAGGGAGAATTAGATGCTTTTCGACTCTATTTTGGGCTTATTTTCCAATGATTTGGCTATTGATCTGGGCACAGCAAATACCCTTGTGTACGTCAAGGGCAAAGGTATTGTCTTAAGCGAGCCATCGGTCGTTGCTGTCCGAAGTAACTATCCAGAAGGTGTTAAAAAGGTTTTAGCAGTAGGGATGGAGGCAAAAAAAATGTTGGGGAGAACCCCTGGAAGCATCGTTGCCATTCGTCCTATGAAAGACGGTGTTATCGCTGACTTTGAGATTACAGAGGCAATGCTCAGATACTTTATAACAAAGATTCATAACCGCCGCGCACTGGTAAGGCCTAGAATCATTATATGTGTTCCTTCCGGTATCACGCAGGTTGAAAAACGCGCTGTCAGGGAAACCGCCGAGTCTGCTGGTGCTAGAGAGGTCTACCTAATAGAGGAACCAATGGCAGCTGCTATCGGAGCAGGGTTGCCCGTTAATGAGCCTGCCGGGAATATGATTGTTGACATAGGGGGGGGTACCACCGAAGTTGCCGTAATCTCTTTGTCTGGCATCGTCTATAGTCAGTCCGTACGTGTTGCTGGTGACAAGATGGATGATGCCATCGTTCAATATGTTAAAAGGAAGTACAATCTTTTAATAGGGGAAAGAACTGCCGAGTTAGTGAAGGTTACCATAGGGACAGCTTATCCCGACAAAGACATAAAGACCATGGAAGTAAAGGGCAGAGATCTAGTAGACGGTCTCCCCAAAATTTTGCAGATCAATTCAGAAGAGATTAGAAGTGCACTGGCGGAGACTATCAATACCATAATCGAGGCTGTTAGACTGGCCCTTGAGAGAACCCCTCCAGAATTAGCTGCCGATATTGTAGACAGGGGGATTGTTTTGGTTGGGGGGGGGGCTTTATTAAAAAACCTGGACATGCTTTTAAAAGAAGAAACCGGGCTTCCAATAATACGTGCGGATGATCCTCTATCTGCTGTAGTTCTAGGCGCTGGAAAGGCTTTGGACGAGCTGCCTCTTTTAAAGGAGATAACGATCCGTTCTTAGTATAAAAAATCTAATAAGGGGACCGATGTTCTCTATCTTCAGGAGATATCGAGTAATAGTAATCACTGCCTCTCTTTGTATAGTTGCCATACTCCTTATCTCCCTAAATATTAAAGAAAGGAAGAAACCCCATCTTTTTGAAAAGATTATTTTCGAGGTCTCTTCGCCTTTTCAAAAGACAATTCAGTCAACTGTAAAAGGTGTAAAAACCCTGTGGGGCAATTATATCTTTTTTGTAAACCTTAAAAAAGAAAATGCCGCTTTAAGCAAAACCATTAATGCCTTGAAAGAAGAGAACATCCGGTTAAGGGAAGCGGTTATTGCCAATATGCGTTTAAGAAAACTCCTCCTCTTCAAAGAGGCATTCAGGAGTCCTATGGTCGCTGCAGAGGTAATTGGTGAGGACCCCTCCAGTTGGTTTAAAACCATCATTCTCGATAAAGGCAGCAAGGATGGTATTGAAAAAAATATGGCGGTAGTGACATCGGAGGGAATGATTGGCCGCGTCATAGAGGTTTCCAGGTCTGTCTCCAAGGTTCTGTTGTCAACAGACCACAGAAGCGCTATTGATGTTATGGTACAAAGGACCAGGGCTAAGGGAATCCTGGAAGGAAGAGTAAATCAGACATGTCAGTTAAAATATGTCTCGCGTGCCGATGATGTTAGAATGGGAGATGATATTATATCCTCTGGTTTAGGAGGAATATTCCCAAAAGGGTTGCTTCTGGGAAGGGTAAGCAAAATAAAAAAGGCGGGCTCTGGGTTGTTCCAATATGTTGAGGTAACTCCCAGTGTTGATTTTGCTAAACTTGAAGAGGTCTTCATAGTGGTCGGTGATAAATCCGCATCAGAGAAATAAGTTCGGGCAGCTTGAATAATCATATCTCCTGGTTTACTCAATAAAGGTTAGGTATGGGGGGGGTTTTTGGCTTCTTATTATTAGGAATGGTTTTTTTAAGCTTACAAACTACAATTTTGAGCTTTTCCCCCCATATTCCCGTTAAGCCTGACCTTATTATAATAATGGTAGCCTATCTAGGGATATTTCAAGGTCCAGTGAGAGGCATATTTCTCGCCGCCACCTTGGGTTATCTTGCAGATACCCTTTCTGGTGGTATAATAGGGTTGTTCACCTTTCTAAGGATTGTAACTTTCTTTCTGACAAAACTGACCTGTGAAAATATCTATCTTAAAAACGCTCTCTCTCAAACAATCCTAATAATAACACTGAGTATTATTGATGGAATCCTCTTGCTTTCGACCTTGTATGTATTCAGCTCTGTTGAGAACCTATGGATTTTTGTCGTAAGATTTCTTCCCATCCAGGCTATCTTAACTGGTATATTCAGCCCGCTAATATTCTTAATATTGAATAAAACAGAATTGTTGCTTGAGCCTCGATGAATAGCAGATTCTTTGAAGGTAATTACTCACTTCAACCTTCAGCCTAAATACCTGAGCAGTTACAAATCAGCAATGTTACTGTATGATAAAGACAATAAAAGAGAATTCAAAAAAAAGCTGTTTTTTTCTATTGTATTCGCAATAGTTGCCTTTACCATCATCCTCTCCAGACTATGGTACCTACAAATACTCCAAGGAAAGAAATTTAAAAGCCTTTCTGAAAATAACCGAATAAGAATAGTTAAAATACCCGCTCCAAGAGGGATTATATTCGATCGAAAGGGTAAGGCTCTGGTAGATAACTATCCTTCTTTTGATCTCTCCATAATACCCGAGGATGTTAATGACCTAGAAAGTACAATAAAAGAACTAAGCGACTTATTAAACGTAAAGGCCGACTTATTAAAGGCGAAGTTAAAAGAGTCCCAGGGCAACCCCCCATTTAAGCCCATAAAGGTAAAAACAAACCTTGATTATAGAGAGGTGGCTGTTATTGAAACAAACAAACTGGATCTCCCCGGAATAACAATTGAAATAGAGCCCAAGCGGCTTTACATATTTGACAAATTAGCAGCTCATCTTATTGGATACATGGGGAAAATCAGCGAGTCTCAATTGAAAACAAGGGTTTCAGATGGATACAACATGGTGGACTTAATAGGAAAATATGGCATAGAACATGATTATGAAAGCGTTTTAAGGGGAAGTAACGGAGGGGCTCAGGTTGAGGTTGATGCTGTCGGGAGAAAAGTAAGGGTTTTGCGTGAACTTGAGCCAAATCCTGGTGAAAACATATTCTTAACTATTGAATTAGACATTCAAAAACTTGCAGAAAAGGCTCTCGCTGATATGACAGGTACTGTTATAGTAATGGACCCAAATAATGGGGAGATTCTTGCATTGGCTAGCAGCCCTTCCTTCAATCCAAATATGTTCTCTCTGGGAATCTCTTCGAAAGAGTGGGAAGCTCTCGTAACTAACCCCTATAATCCGTTAGCAAACAAGGCTATTCAAGGACAATATCCGCCAGGTTCCGTATACAAGATAATTACCGCCATAGCAGGTCTTGAGGAAAAAGTCATTACGCCAGAGACCATCTTTCACTGTGACGGCTCCTACAGGTTCGGCAGGCGAGCATACAGATGCTGGCAAAAGAAAGGACACGGAAGTGTTAATCTTCACCGGGCATTGGTGGAGTCTTGTGATGTTTACTTTTATCAGGTGGGGCAAAGATTGGGAGTGGATAGGATAGCATATTATTCCTCTTTATTTGGTCTTGGCAAACCAACTGGTATTTCGCGCACAAACGAAAAACGTGGCCTGATTCCAACAAGTTTATGGAAGTTAGATGCCCTGAAATCTCCCTGGCGAGAAAGCGAAACTCTGTCTATGGCAATTGGACAAGGGTTTGTCCTGGTTACACCCCTTCAAATCTTAAATTTAATATCCTCTATAGCCACCGGAGGTGTCCTGTATCGTCCGCAAATAGTTAAAAAAATCGAGTCCCCAGGAGGAGACATTATCAAGGAATTCTTTCCCGAAAAGATGAAAAAAATTCTTGTATCTGAGAACAGCATTAATTTAATAAAGGATGCTCTTTGGGGTGTGGTTAATGAACGCCTTGGCACCGGATGGCGGGCAAGGATAGAAGGGGCTGATGTTGCGGGAAAGACAGGGACTGCTCAGGTAGTGGGGTTGCCAAAAGATTCGGGTAATGAATATGTTCCTTTTGAGCATAGAGATCATGCCTGGTTTTCCGCGTTTGCCCCGAAAGATAAACCAAAAGTGGCTAT
>WOUX01000122.1 GCA_009773075.1 bacterium
TTTACCTCTAATCCCTCTATGGTCTCCATGCCTGGTGTCAGGGGTTTTTCTATTATAAATATATGTTGACATTTAGAGCATCTGGCCTTGCCTCCCCCTTTTGGTACCCTTTCATCATTGAGTTTAAATTTTGTCTGGCATCTTTCACACTGAACTATCATAGCCATCTCCTCAACTCCCCTATGCTAGAAGAGTAGTTCTTGCCCCTCTACTCCTGAACTATCCTATATATCTCAGGCAAGTGCCTATACCTTTCATCAAAATCTAACCCGTAACCAACAATGAAGCCTTCTTCTAGTATAAAGCCAACATAATCAGCTTCAATATTTACCTCTCGTCTTTCTTTTTTCTCGATCAATGCGCATAATCTCAGAGAATTTGGGTTTTTTGCCTTGAGCCTCTCAATAAAGTAGGAGGTGGTTAATCCAGTATCGACTATATCCTCCACAACAACTACATCCTTCCCTTCAATTGACATCTCGATATCCTTTGTGATACTTATGCCTCCTGATGACCGGGTTTGTGATCCATAGCTGGCAAGCCTGACGAAGTCAATCTTAAGCGGCATCCGGAGGTTTCTGATAAGGTCTGAGAGGAAGATGAAAGCCCCCTTTAGGATACAGATCAGTATAACTTCTTTGTCATCATAGTCTTTCGAAATCTGGTCAGCAAGGTTTGTTACCTTTTGGGCAATCTCCTCTCTAGAGTAAAGTAGTACGAGTTTTTCCTCTTTCATTATGTGCCACCTTTGCTGTCTGGAGAACAAGAATGAATTCTCTCTTTCTATAGTCTATCAGAGTTTATCTGTCAACAGCTTTTATTACCCTAAATCCCCCAGAATTGAAAGTAGAGTTGAGGCTGGTAGGATTTGAATTGACTGTACAGAGAGAAGCATGGTAATTAGTAAATGGAAAGGACCTCTATGAAAAAGGTAGCCATAAGATGCCCTCACTGCAAGAAAGACATTGAAGTTCCAAAGCCCCCCTTTCTGACGGTGGATATCATTATAGAATTAGAGAAGGGGATTGTCTTGATCAAGAGGAAGTATCCGCCAATTGCATGGGCATTGCCCGGGGGCTATGTTGACTACGGAGAGTCATTAGAGGACGCAGCTATAAGGGAGGCAAAAGAAGAGACATCCCTTGATGTTGTCTTAAAGAGACAGTTACATACCTATTCGGACCCCCGAAGAGACTTGAGAAGTCATAATGTAACAACTGTCTATATCGCCACGGCTGAAGGAAAACCAAAGGCTGATGATGACGCAAAAGAGGTTGGTGTGTTCACCAAAGAAACATTGCCAGAGGATTTGGCATTTGATCATGCTCAGATTTTGCAGGATTATTTCCAACTCCTTGCCTTTGCAAAATAGATGCATCCTGGAGGAGGTTTCTTGTTGTTTGCTGTAAGGAAGTAACCCAATATGCACATGATTACAATTATATTCATAGCGCTTGGATTGGCAATGGACGCTCTTGCTGTATCCATCGCAAGTGGTGCAGCAATAAGACATCTGACAACCAATGGCGCCTTAAAGATTGCTGTATTTTTTGGATCATTTCAGGCGGTCATGCCGTTAATCGGGTGGTCAGCAGGGCTTAGCCTGATAAATCTTATTTCAGGTGTTGACCACTGGATAGCCTTTGCGATTCTTAGTTTCATTGGCTGTAAGATGATTTATGAATCAAGGAAGATAGAACTAAAGGAAAGGAAGACAAACCCGCTGAATACTTCTGTTCTGTTGATGTTATCCGTTGCTACCAGTATCGATGCCCTTGCAGTTGGGGTAAGCTTTGCATTTTTAAAAATTTTCATTGTAACTCCAATAATAGTAATCGGAATAGTAACATTCCTGCTGTCGTTCATCGGTGTTTTTGTTGGGGATAAATATGGACATCTTTTTGAGAATAAAATTGAAATTATAGGAGGTATAACCTTGATTGGTATTGGGATAAAAATACTTTTAGAACATTTAATTCAGACGGTATAGCAAAAAGTCCATCTGCGGCTTTCCGCGGCATCCTCAGTCATTGCAGCGTACATGTAGTACACATTATTCCTTTGGATTTGCGCGCCTTGCATCTGGAGCTTTTTACTATGCCATCTGAATTTTGACTTTTTACGACTTTATCAATTCTGTGGGTCGTATAATCCATGCGTCTAACAAAGAGAGATCTTTGCACAACCTGCCGAGAGCTTAGATGGGTCAAAATATTTTTTAAATTTTTAGCCTTGACTAAAAAAAACTTTTAATATAAAAATAATTGTAGTTTTTTAACTAAGGGCTTCATTAATCACAACTTTGATAAGATTAGCAATTACACTCTCATCCCACCTCACTATCTACAATGTTGATATCACATTTAATCTTTTCTTTTGTTCACTATGGCCCTGGCAGGATGGGGTCGGGTCTCCTAAACTTTTTTTAGGTTCATTATGGCTCATTCTTTTTATCCGGGATAATTCAGAAGATAAAAACAGCCTTTAACACTATTTCGAAGAATTTTAGGGCATATGGAGAGAGGGAATGCCCCAATTAACCCATTTTGACGATGAAGGAATATCTAAGATGGTAGATATTACCGAGAAGGCAGTTACCAGGCGCGAAGCAATTGCCTCTGGTACTATAACAATGAAACCAGAGACCTTCCAAATGATAGTCAGAAGGGAGATCAAAAAGGGGGACGTCTTAGAGGTTGCTAAAATAGCAGGCATAATGGCGGCAAAAAAGACCAGCGATTTGATTCCAATGTCTCATCCCATAAATATAACCTCTGTTGATATCCGTTTTCATCCAAACCCTGCAGATAGTAATATCGGAATCGAATCAAAGGTAAGGGTTGTTAGCAATACAGGGGTAGAGATGGAGGCACTTATGGCAGTGTCAGTAACAGCCTTAACTATCTATGATATGTGTAAATCGGCAGATCGCGAGATGGTCATTTCAGATATAAAGCTACTCAAAAAAAGCGGGGGGAAAAGCGGTGACTATATAAATAGAAAGATACTTAAGGGAGAGAAAGAATGAAAGATTTATCCAAAGAGAATCAAGGAAACTTTCAAGAGACCTTAAAAATAAATACCTTGTTGGAAATAAACAAGGCTTTAAGTAAGGAAAGAGAGGATCTGACGAGGGAAAATCTGCGCCTCCGTGATGAGCTGGAAAAACTAAAGGGAGTTAATCCCATAGATAGATCTGAGTTGAAGGCAAACCCACAAAAACAACTCTCCATAGAAAAGGTTTTAGAAAAGAAACTGGATGAGATAATAACAGTACTGGACGTAAAGACTGTAGGCAAGAGAAGATTATATGCCGATATTATATCCAACGTAGAGAAGACATTAATAAAATTGGCACTTAATAGAACAAAGAATATAAAGTATGAGGCGGCTCGTTTTCTAGGGATTAACAGGAATACTTTACATAAAAAGATGAATGATTTAAATATTTCAGTTTAAAGGGGCTGTTTGGCAAGGTTCCCTTTACTTGCTCCAGATGCAAGGCGCGCAAATCCGCCATCATACTTGAGAAGCAAAAATAGCCCGCAGGGCTTTTATTTTTGTCTGCTGCCTGCTTACCCCGTTAGAGAAGGAACCTCTAACAGGGCTTAGTTGTTGACCATAAATTGGGGTAACACAACATGATGAATTTTCAAGAAATCATACTATCACTTCAAAGGTTCTGGTCTGACAGGGGTTGCGTCATTCAACAACCCTATGGTGTAGAGGTTGGAGCCGGAACATTTAACCCTGCCACCTTTCTTCGGGTTATAGGCCCTGAGCCATGGAATGTGGCATACGTTGAGCCCTCCCGCCGACCGACTGACGGCAGGTACGGAGAAAATCCAAACCGTCTTCAACATTACTATCAATTTCAGGTAATAATGAAACCTTCTCCAATGGATATCCAGGATATCTATCTAAAGAGTTTAGAAGAACTTGGCATAGACCTATTAGCCCATGATATAAGGTTTGTTGAAGATGACTGGGAGTCTCCTACCCTTGGTGCCTGGGGTTTGGGCTGGGAGGTCTGGTTGGATGGAATGGAAATAACTCAGTTCACCTATTTTCAGCAGGCTGGCGGTATAGACCTCAAGCCTGTTTCTATTGAGCTGACATATGGACTTGAAAGGATTGCTATGTACCTCCAGGAGATAGATAACGTATTTGATCTTAAATGGGCAGGGAAGATAAGATACGGGGATATACATCACCAAAGTGAGGTAGAATTCTCTGTCTATAATTTTGAGCTGGCTGATGTGGCTATGTTGTTTAATCTGTTTGACATGTATGAAAAAGAATCTTTAGAACTGATCAATAAGGGCTTGGTATTGCCGGCTTATGAGTACTGTTTAAAATGCTCTCATACCTTTAACCTGCTGGATGCAAGAAAGGCTATAAGTGTCACTGAAAGAACGAGTTTTATAGGCAGGGTGAGAAACCTTGCAGGGTTATGTGCAAAGGGTTATCTTCAACAGAGGGAAGAGATGGGATTTCCACTGCTAAAAAGATAGGATTTGGGGTCTGACATATGTCGAAAGAGTTACTCTTAGAAATAGGAA
>WOUX01000123.1 GCA_009773075.1 bacterium
CTGGTTTGCAAATTATTTAGATATGGAAAGAAAATTGATCACTGACAACGGACACTATCCGATATTATTGATTATCTCTCAGTCGTCGAAAGAATGATTTGATAATATCCTGACATTCTCTTTCCAAGACGCCTGAAGTTACCTCCATTCTATGGTTGAGCCTGGGGTCTTTTGGAATATTATATAAGGAATCTACCGCCCCTGCCTTTGGATCTCCAGCGCCATAAACCAGATGATGGATTCTGGCATTGATAAGCGCCCCTACACACATGATACAGGGTTCTATAGTCACGTAAAACGTACTGTTTAATATACGATAGTTACCCAGTTTTTTACCTGCTTTTCTCAGTGCCAGAATCTCAGCATGGGCAGTAGGATCATTTCTGGAAATGGATTCATTATGAGCCCTTGCCAATAACTCTCCACTTGAGGAAATGATCACAGCCCCTACAGGAACTTCACCTTCTTTTTCTGCCTTCCTGGCTTCCACCAGCGCCTTATGCATGAAGTCAGTATGTATATCCATCCTTCTGCCGATTGTTGATTTGTAACTATTCAGGTAGGCACAGAGGCACAGAGCACCAAAGGCACAAAGTAGGAAAAAATAATGAAACGCCCCTGTTTTGCCAAAGCACTTCGTGATGGCGAGTCGCCAAGGCGAGTCGGAGGAGTAAGCCTTTCTGCTTTGTGCCTATGTGCCTTTGCCACTTTGTGCCTGAGTAGTTACCATTTTTTATACCATAAACGCAATCCACGGGCAACCTAAAAAGGGGAATCGGATAATAAAGTTTTATCTAAGGGAAAAGAATTTTTCTGTTAAGTAGAAAAAAACACAGAAATCCATACCCTTACCCCTGAAAAAGTGAAGGTGTGTCGGCCAGAAAAAAAGGGAAAAACAAAGAAATGATTGATAAAAGAGTTCTTTTCTGATAAAAGTATTATTACAATAATAAGTTTTAATGGACTTTTATAGTCAGGGAGGATTAGAAAATGGATAAAAAAACTATGAACACGCTCGAAACCAGATTAGGGGAAGAGGGGTATCGAAAACTCATTAGAATTGACAATCCGGAACTTCATCAATTCATCGCCAGGTATGTTGAACTCTGTAACCCGGGCAAGGTGTTTGTTAGTACTGATTCCAGGGATGATATTAAATACATAAGGGAATTGGCAATAATAAATGGTGAGGAAAGCAGACTGGCTATTGATGGTCATACCGTTCATTTTGACAGTTATTATGACCAGGGAAGGGACAAAGAGCATACGGATATCCTTGTCCCAAAAGGTTTGGACCTTGGTCCAACCATCATTACAAAGGACAGAGATGAAGGGGTAAAGGAAGTCCATGAGATCCTTGAAAATATTATGGATGGCAAAGAGCTCTACATATGTTTCTTCTGTTTGGGTCCGACCAGATCCGAGTTTTCCATCCCCTGTGTCCAACTTACCGACTCCAGTTATGTGGCTCACAGTGAGTTCCTCCTTTACCGGCCAGGCTATGAAGAATTTGTCAGACAGGGGTCAAAAGCCCGTTTCTTCAAGCTTGTCCATTCTCAAGGGGAACTCGATGAAAGGAAGGTATGTAAAAATCTGGATAAACGAAGAATATATATTGATACCACTGATGATATTGTATACAGCACCAACACCCAGTACGGCGGCAACACTATTGGATTGAAAAAGTTGGCTATGCGCCTGGCAATAAACCGGGGGTCAAAAGAAGGCTGGTTAACAGAGCATATGCTTGTCCTGGGGATAAACGGCCCCAAAAATAGGGTGACTTATTTTACAGGGGCGTTTCCTTCCCTCTGCGGGAAGACCTCTACTGCCATGTTGGATGGGGAAAGAATTGTGGGGGACGATATTGCTTATCTCAGACAAAAAGATGGAGAGGTCAGGGCAGTCAATGTGGAAAAGGGGATGTTCGGGATAATAATGGGGGTAAATTCTAAGGATGACCCATATCAGTGGAACGGGCTTCATAGCCCGGGAGAAATCATATTTTCCAATGTGCTGGTTACCGAAGATAAACACGTACATTGGATTGGAAAGGATGGGGGTGTCCCTTCCAAAGGTTATAACCATTCAGGGGAGTGGTTTATTGGGAAAAAAGACGAAAAGGGTAAAGAGATACAATGTTCCCATCCAAATGCAAGATTTACGATTAGCTTGGACGCCTTTGAGAATCTTGACCCGAAGATTAATGACCCATCAGGTGTTCCAGTAGGTGGAATAGTTTACGGGGGCAGGGATTCAGATACCTGTGTGCCGGTGGAAGAATCTTTTGACTGGGCGCATGGAATAATAACCAAAGGTGCATCAATAGAATCTGAGACCACGGCTGCCACGTTAGGGAAAGAAGGGGTAAGAGAATTCAATCCTATGTCCAATCTGGATTTTTTGTCCATTCCTGTAGGAAAGTATATTCAAGACAATCTGGATTTTGGGAAAGACTTGAAAAAGCCGCCCATCATCTTTTCTGTTAATTACTTTATTAAAGATAAGGAGGGGAATTTCTTAAATGAGAAAACAGATAAGAGGGTCTGGTATAAATGGATGGAACTGCGGGTTCATGATGAGGTTGGCGTCATTGAAACACCTACTGGTAAGATACCCAGGTATGAGGATATTAAAAGGCTGTTTAAGGAGATACTCAAAAAAGACTATACCAAAGAAGACTATGGTAAGCAGTTTATGATAAGAATTCCGGAAAACCTGACAAAGATTGATAGGATAAAAGAGATTTGTGAAACCAAGGTTTCTGATACACCCAAAAAGGTATTTGAAGTATTGGAGGAACAAAGGCAAAGACTGAACAAGGCAAGGGAAAGATACGGTGACTATATTACACCAGATAAATTATGATGAGTAGAGGGCGCCGTAATGCTTAAACTGATTAAGAAGAGGCAAGAAAAGGTTGGTCTCTCCCCTGGTACCCTTGTTCATATAGGGGAAAAGAAAACTGACAGGACAAGGATTACGATTGTTGACTATGATGAAGTGCAGTTTCAAGAGCAAGAAGTAAATACAGTTGAGGAGTGTTTCCCATTTAAAGATACACCGACCGTTACCTGGGTAAACATAGATGGTCTCCATGATGTTGACATTATAGAAAAACTTGGAATCCATTTTAAGATACATCCCCTTATCCTGGAAGACATTGTGAATACAGGGCAACATCCAAAAATGGAGGATTTTGAGGATTACATCTTCGTAGTCATAAAAATGCTTTCTTTTGACAAGGAAGGCAATGAGATAACTGCAGAACAGATAAGCGTTTTATTGGGTTCAAATTTTGTCATTTCGTTTCAGGAAAGACCTGGAGACGTTTTCGACTCCATAAGGGAAAGGATCAGGAAGGGAAAAGGTCGTATCAGAAAGATGGGGGCAGATTACCTTGCCTATGCCTTGTTGGATTCTGTTGTTGATCACTACTTTACAATATTAGAAAGCGTTAGCGATAGGATAGAATCATTGGAAGAGGATCTGGTAACCAATCCTGTACCAGCAACCCTGCATAGTATCCACCGTTTAAAGAGAGAGATGATATTTTTCCGCAGGTCGGTATGGCCATTGAGAGAGGTCATCAGTGTCTTAGAACGGGGGGAATCAGGCTTAATCAAAGAGTCCACAGGGATATTTCTTAGAGACGTCTATGATCATACAATCCAGGTCATGGATACAATAGAAACATTCAGGGACATAGTTTCAGGGATGCTCGATGTCTATCTTTCCAGTATCAGCAATAAAATGAACGAGGTTATGAAGGTTTTAACAATAATTGCCACCATATTTATTCCCTTGACCTTCATGGCAGGTGTCTACGGAATGAATTTTAAATATATGCCAGAGCTTGAACTTCATTGGGCTTATCCAGCCGCATTGATAGCCATGGCAACTGTAGGAGTTGTAATGGTAATCTATTTTAAGAAAAAAAAGTGGATATAAAATGCTCGGTTAGGCAAGCTTGAATTTTTAATGATGAAGGGAAGGGAGGAAAATGGCAAAAAAACAACAGAAAAAGGAGACAGGGAAGAGAAGGGTCATTTTCACATTGGAGGCACCGTGGGCAAACGAAGTAATATTGATGGGAGATTTCAACAAGTGGAATGCAAAAACCCATCCTATGAAAAAGGATGAAGGCGGTATATGGAAAAAGACCGTGATGCTTCCCCCGGGAAGGTACGAATACAGGTTTTTGGTAAATGGACAGTGGGAGAATGATCCCCAAAATGATCAGGTCTGCGCAAACCGCTTCGGAACCCAAAACAATTTACTTCATGTCTCATGAAGCCCCACGGAGGAACCTTTGCCGCAGAATAGTGAAATTGAGATTGAAGGTGTTGTCTTCAATGAGGTTCAGCTTCTTTTGGCGGAAAAAAGGACCTCACTGGCAGCCATGCGTACAGGAATCGCTGTTTTAGCTTTGCCTCTCTCGGTGCTGAGTGTCCTGATAGCTACCTCGAAATACTACGACGTTATCCAGGTGATACATCTGTTTGTGCCGGCATTGGTGATAAGTGCCGTTTTGTTTTTTCTGGGTTCATACCTTGAAAAGGTACCCCTTTTCGCTTCAGCATACATTTCCCGTTTTTCAACGGGATAAACTTTGACCCATCTAAGCTCGCTCTATTGAAAATTCACAAACTCACCCTTCGGGCTCAAACATGTGAATTTTCTACATTCCGCTCGCTAAGAAGGGTCCCCCAAAAAATCTATGTAATTCGCTCTCAGGGATACTTTTCCAAAAGAAACATATTTTTCAAAGTCTCTAATAACTTTTATTTTTGTAGTTATCCGGAAGGGTTTTTGCAATTCTTTATGTTACAGCTATAATGGATACGTGGGCCCTTATTTAATCATAAAAGTGAGATATCGGAAGTTATGCGTATTTTAATCATAGAAGATGAACAGAAGACAGTGGCATACCTTCGGAAAGGGCTGGCAGAAAGCGGCTTCATCGTGGATATCGCTTACAAAGGAGACGAAGGTCTCTTCCTCGCCACAACACGCGAATACGACCTTATTATCCTCGATGTAATGCTACCTGAACAGGACGGATGGTCGGTTATCACGATGATTCGACAAAACAAAATACAAACACCTGTTATCTTTCTGACTGCGCGTGACGCAGTCCACGACCGGGTTAAAGGACTTGAGCTTGGTGCAGACGACTATCTTGTGAAGCCCTTCTCGTTCTCTGAATTGCTTGCCCGGGTGCGCGCCATACTTCGTCGAGGCCCAACGCGACAACCCGAAATACTCAGAATTGCAGACCTGGAGATCAACCTTCTAAGACACAAGGCAATAAGAGGCGGACAACACCTTGACTTGACGCCTAAGGAGTTTGGCCTTCTATCACTTATGGCGCAACGTGCAGGTGAAGTCCTGTCACGTACCCTGATTGCAGAGCAGGTCTGGGATATGAACTTTGATAGCGATACCGATGTAGTGGATGTTGCCATACGCCGGCTTAGAAGAAAAGTGGATGACCCTTTTGAAAAAAAATTAATCCATACGATTCGCGGGGTAGGATATGTCCTCGAAGAGCGTTGAAAACACAATGGGGACTAGCGATAAATCAAACTCACCCCACTGGTCGATTACACTGAGATTAACCATTTTATATACACTATCAGCCTTCGGAATACTCGTCATCGCTACTGTTTTTTTATACTGGATGCTCACAAATAATCTGGAAAAGGAAGACAACCAGTTCCTTGCCAACAAGATACATGTCCTGCGCGTTATTTTGCGGGAACGTCCTGATAAGCCGGAGGCATTGGAGGAAGAAGTAAAATGGGAAGGTGCCGCTCTCCAGTTTTCCGGATAT
>WOUX01000124.1 GCA_009773075.1 bacterium
TATTGGAAACATCAGGCAGGTTTGCAAGATATTCCTCATAGTCTGTCTTGCTGATAATACCCTCAGCGATGTTTTTCTCTATGATCCTTTTGTCAAATAGGTTTTCTTTATTATTAACCATATGATCTTTCTCCTTCTTAATGGGTTTTTGACAAGGTTAACGGGGAAGATATGCTTTTTTGGGCGTTATATTCGGTTATATATTTTTCAATTAATGCTCTAGCCTCTAAGTCAGCAATCTGTTTTGGTGGATGTTTCATTGTATAGGCAGAAATGGGTAATAGTACCCCTTTATCACCACTTTCTCTTGCTATTTTGCAGTATCTTATGGCGTCAATTGTGACTCCACCACTATTAGGTGAATCTTCTACAGAAAGGCGCATCTCCAGATGCAATGGAACACCGGCAAATCCCATTCCCTCCATTCTAATAAAACAGACCTTATTATCATTTTGCCAGGGGATATAGTCTGACGGGCCTATATGAATATTCTCTGCCGCTAGAGGTTCATCCAGTTGGGATTGTACAGCTTCGGTTTTAGAAACCTTCTTTGACTTCAGCCTACTTTGATTTAACATGTTTAAGAAATCGGTATTCCCACCAGTATTTAGTTGATAAGTACGTTCCAGTTTTACGCCCCTATCTTGAAAGAGTTTGGTTAAAGCTCTGTGTGTTATAGTAGCGCCTAGCTGAGACTTAACATCATCCCCTATAATAGGTATTCCCCTTTTTTCGAACCTCTTGCTCCAGTAAGGATGGGATGCTATAAAAACCGGTATACAATTAATCAAACTCACCCCAGTATTAAGACAACACCCGGCATAGAATTCAGTTGCCTCTTGAGAACCGACAGGTAAATAATTTAATAATATTTCGGCTTTGCTTTTCTTTAGTACTTCTCTTGCATCACAGGGTTCTTCATTGGCAACGAGAAAGGTTCTTTCAGGTGGATAACCACTCATATGTTCTGAGACACCATCTAAAACCCTTCCCATGGATACTGTAACACCATAGCTTGGAAGGTCTTCCCAGATGGTCCTGGTACAATTAGGTGGGGCGAATACCGCCTTTTCTAGAGGCTTCCCCACCTTTCTTTTGTCAATATCAAATGCAGCTACTACTTCAATATCCGAAGGAGTGTAGCCACCTAGGTCATAATGCATAAGACCTAGATTTACACCTGGATTGTTTTTGTAAAATTCAATACCCTGAAGGAGTGCACTGACGCAATTTCCAACACCAACAACAGCAATCTTTATACTTTTATTCTTCATTACTTCCAAAATCCTTTTTTAAGGATTGTTTCCTCCCCATTTATCCTGGCAAATTCTCTCAATAACTCTTCCTGCTTTTTAGTCAATTTGGTTGGAGTTTTTAGTATTACCTGAACAATTTGGTCTCCTCTGCCATGTCCCCTGAGGTGGTGGGTACCCTCACCTTTTAAACGAAAGGTATGTCCCGACTGAGTTCCTCTCGGGATGTGAATTTTTTTTGTACCGTTTAATGTTGGTATATCTATTTCTGTTCCTAAGGCTGCTTGAGTAAAGGATATAGGAATCTGGCATATAATGTTATCCCCCTCCCTATCAAAAAGTGGGTGGCGTTCTACATGCAAAACAACATAAAGATCACCTGGTGCTCCCCCTCTTTCGCCTTCTTCACCTTCTCCCCTGAGCCTTAAACGAGAACCGTCTTCAACCCCCCCTGGTATCTTTGCCGATACCTTTTTCTTTTTTGTTACCTTCCCAGTACCACGACAATCCACACATGGGTTGGCAATAATCTTTCCTTCACCATTACAATGGGGACAGGCAGTGCTTATGCTGAAAAATCCTTGAGAGCGGATTGTCTGTCCTTTTCCCTGACATCCGGGGCAGGTTACAGGGTAAGTACCTGGTTTTGCGCCTGTTCCCTCACATCTATCACAGCGTACAGACTTGGGTATTTCAATCTCGGTTTCTTTCCCAAAGGCTGCTTCTGCGAAGGATAGCTGAATGTCGTAGCGAAGATCCGCTCCCCTTCGGGCAGCAGTTCTGCTTCTTCTGGTCCCCAAACCGAAAAAATCTTCAAATATATCCCCAAAAGTTGAGAAGATATCTTCAAAACCGGAAAACCCTCTGAATCCAGTTCCTTTCAATCCTTCGTGCCCGAATTGATCATAAAGCCGCCTTTTCTCTGGGTCTCTTAAAACCTCATATGCCTCTGCTGCTTCCTTAAATTTTTCTTCGGCTTCTTTTTTTCCTGGATTTCTATCGGGATGGTATTTCATTGCCAGTTTTCTATAAATCTTCTTTATTTCTTCATCACTTGCCCCCCTGCTGAGCCCCAGTACATCATAATAGTCTCGTTTTTCCATTTATGATACGTTCTCCTAAAATATCTCCTTGAATCCTGCAAAATGCGGATATAATTGTCTAACAATGCTTATATTTATGGTAACTACTCAGGTAGGCACAAAGGCACAGAGCACCAAAGGCACAAAGTCGAGAGATATGAAGAGAATGAGTTGCTTTAGTAGAAGGCTACAGGCTATAGCCTATTAGACTATAGCCTAATATTTGGACAGGTTGTGTCCTGTATTCCAATTGTATTCCTGCAACTTTGTGCCTCTGTGCCTTTGCCCCTCTGAACCTGAGTGGTTACCTTATATTTATGTTTGGCAAACGTTTTTTTCTTCCAGGATTTCTTTTGAAGTATTGTTGGAATCAAGAGTTTTCTTTTTTGAAAAAACCTTGCCAGCAGCAATTTCCCGTAGTGCTACTACCACCTCTTTGTTTTCTGGTGCATTCACTAAAGGTTTTGCGCCCTTTAATAGTTGTCTGACCCGTTTTGCTGCCAGATGCACAAGAGCAAAACGATTTTCTTCTTTTTTCAGGCAGTCTTCAATTGTTATTCTAGCCATCTTTTTTTAATTTTAATCCTTCCTTTTTAGGTATTGTTAAGTTACTACTCAGCAAATGACCCCAACGCTTCGCATTAGGGTTATAAATGAAAGAAATTTGCGCTTCAAGTTTCTTAGGAGGTTGTTTAGACTGTAGGCTGTTAGTTTTGCAGACGGACTGCCTAGTAAATCCGTGTCTCTGCTTCTTTACCCTACAGCCTATCTACCTGAGCAGTTACAATTTGGCTTAGAAATGTTATCCTATTTTAAGTCACTAATATCATGCGGCAATTTTTCCAGGAATTGTGGCTCAATTCCATATATAGTTGGAGCAAAATCGACCTTAGCGTATAGCATATCCTTGTTCTGTACCTTCTTACCTATGATAATAGAGCCTATCTTATTTTCTTTATTGCCCCATAGGGTTATCTCTGTTTTTGGTTTATTAAAACCATAAATTGAAGGGTCTTCTTTCATACCCTCAGATATTATCTCTTTAAATTTAAGAAGTTTGATGTCCCAGAGAAAGGAGATAGCCTTAGCCTTATCGAGTGTGGTTTTTACTGGTTTTATTGCCTTCCAGTCCCCTTTCCCCAACTTCAGAATAAAGGTCTTATCAGAGGAGTTTAATTGAATCTTTTCTACATCCTCATTCTTAAATGTGAGAAGGGTTTTGTCCCTAAGGCTTAAAGGGGTCTTGGTAAGAACCTTAAGAACATCAGGAGGCAATTGGTAGATGGTTTCTGTTATGTTTGTCTTGGCAAAGAGATTTTTTCCTCCATCCCCTTTTCTAGCTATAACAAGCTGAAAGGGTTTTTTCTCACCCTTATCCCAAAGGTTGATTTCTATGATAGGCTTGTTTAAGCCATAGGTTTCATAGGCTTTTGGGCTATCATTTATAAACCCTTTTACTCTAATATCCAGCAGTGCCCAGAGTAGATCGCTGACCTCAAATTCATCTGCTTTTGCTCTTATGGGCTTTGTTATGTTCCATTGATTTTTGCCATCATTTTCTAGTGTTATTTCTTCATGAGGATATTTAAACTCAACTCTAAAGATTTTTTCCTTTTCAAAATTCAATACTGTTTTATCTCTGAGGTCGAATTCAGTTTTGGGATAATCCTTAAGGGAACTCTCCGGAAGCAAAAAGACGTTTTTAGCATCTTCCCATTTAGCATAGAAGTCTTTCTCCCCTTTAACTCTTTCTCCTATCAAAAGTGATTTTGTAGGGTTATTTTTATTTGTAAAAAAGATAATCCCCATTTTCGGAGAGTCAAGACCATATCTCTTCAAATCCTTTGGGGTTTCCTCTACGAATCCTTTGATTCTAGAATTTTTTAGGCTATATAACAGCCTTCTAATACTTCCTCCATCAGCCTTTGCTTTTATGGGTTTGATGATCTGCCAATCCTTTTTGTCATCAAGCCTTAAGTCTGCTTTTTTATCTTCATATTTGAGACCAAGGTTTTTTATATCTTCTACTTTTAGGTCAATTACTGTCTTATCTCTATAATAGTATGTCTCTTGATTCAATTGCTCTTTCAACGCAGAAGATGTCAGCATGACTGCTTTTGACTTTTCTCTCTTCATGTAAACATAGTAATCTGTCGGGTTTTTGTTGCCCAAAAGGATTGTTTCTAATGGGGGCTTATTCTTCTCTTTTATAGTCGGCAGGGTTTTCATTAACGGTTCGTTCTATCTCTGCTTTTGCCAGACTGTTCAGAGCCTTTCCTATTGTTTCATTCTCACCTCTTGCAATAATGGGTTCTTTTATCATCCATTGGCCTTTATCTTTACTAAATAGTATGGTCTTGCCTTCAATCTTTAACCTAAGCTCCTCAACGTCCTCCGGTTTAAAGACAATTGCCTTTTTGGCATTCTCCTTTGCCTCTTTTCCCTCTCGTTCTACCGGCACCTCGTAAAAGTAGAAATAGAGCCCAAGTAGTATTAATATAACTGCCAGGGCCCCCAGTTTTTTCAGGTTCACTTCTTCCACCTCTTTACGCTTAACACCACGATTCCAGCGAGTAAAATCATGCCGGGTATGATAAGTACAGGCACAAAGAAAATGACTTTCCCCATGGCTTTTGAAAGGATCACGGGGTTATAATCGGTATCCTTGGGCCGTATTGATATTAACCCTTCCTCCTCAGCCAGCCAGTTTAGAGTATTCAAAAAAAGGTCTTTATTGCCCAGAACATTGAGATAACTATTGTTGGCAAAATCGGAGTCTCCAAAAACTACCATTTTGGAATTCTTCCCCCCCCCTTTTTCGTTCTTTTTCTCCCCTGTCTGTACGGTTACAACGGCAGCAATGGTCAGTGGTCCTCGGGTATCTTTGCCGCTATCAAACTTGGCCTTGCCTTCTTTTTCGAGCATTTTCCTGTCAGTTTCTCCCCAACTTTCCTTGTTTGTATTGGCCAAAGGTTCCACAGTAATACCGGCCTTTGCCTTCTTAATTATCTCTATAGAGCGGGTAAAAGGGAAAAAGGTGGTTACGTTAAAGTTTCTGGTAATACTATGGGGTTCATACTGTCCGACTATGGGGATCAGGTAGTCTCCGCCAAATAGCTGACTCATTGTGTCTACAACAATATCATCTCTGAGCTTCAGATTATATTCCTCCAAAAAGGAGGTAAGCCCTGGAACGGTTAATGGATCGATCAGGAAAAGGAGGCTGCCGCCTTTTTCAATATACCCTTTAATAAGCTTCATTTCACTTTCCATGAGTTCCTTTTTTGGGCCGCTTACAATTAGGATAGAGGCATCTTCTGGAATACTATCCGCTCTTAAAAGAACCAGCTCTTTTACTTCATAATTTTGTCCTTCCAGAGCCTTTTTAGCCTGGCTGTATCCATCCTTGGCAAATGTGGCGATGTCGTTCTCTCCGTGTCCTTTAAGAAAATAGACTGCCTTTTTCCCTTCTCTGATGACCTTGAGTATAGCGTTGGTAATCTGTTCTTCTCTGCCCCAGGAAACCCTGGCCTCATTTTTACCACTTTCAAATACCGTGGTACCGTAATCAGTTATCCCGTATTTTTTTGCCAGTGTGGGATTTCTGTCGGGATCTATAAACCTATAATTAAATTTTGGGTTTTTATACCTGTATAATTTGAGAAAATCTTTTAGCTCTCCCTCACTACCAGAGCTTTCCTGATAAAATGCAATAGCATTTACTTCTTTATTCACAGAATTGAGGACCTTTATTGTCTCATCAGACAGGCTGTGTCTTTTTGTCTTAGTCAGATCAAACCTGAAGTGATGTCTTACTGATATCGCCCCAATGAGGACAAGTATTCCCAAAACTATCAAGATCGTTATAAGCATATGGGTTCCGTACCTGGCGGACCTATTTGAAAAAATGCCTCTGATCTTCATTTTTAGCCCCTCCATTTCTTAGATTCCAACGACCTCATAGTTAAGAAGAGGAAGAAGAATGCGAATAAACAGTAAAAGATAGCGTCATTGGTATCTATAACTCCTCTTGCAAATTCCTGGTAGTGTTCTATTATTGAGAGTTGGATAAGCACCTTTGCAAATACCGGTCCTGTAAAGCTGGCCCCCCATTGTATTATCCAGAAAAGCAATAACGCCCCAAAGGTAACTACAGCGGCTATAATCTGATTCTCGGTCATTGTTGAAATCAGTATACCCAGGGAAATAAAAGATGCTCCCAGCAGAACAATCCCTATATAGCCGGATATAACCGGGCCTAATTCGGGTTTACCCAATATGAAGAGGATTGCCTGATAAAAAATAGTAGGAGTTAACATTACGAGAAATGTAAGAAAACATGCCCCAAATTTTCCCATTATTATTTCTATATCCTTGATAGGAAATGTCATAAGCAGCTCAATGGTCCCAGATTTTTTCTCTTCAGAAAAGAGCCTCATTGTTAAAAAAGGTGTCATAAACAGGACGAGAATACTCATAGTCGAAAATACCGGCCCTACTACTTCCTCTGTAATATTCAAGGCAGACTGCATATTAGGATTGTTCATTGACTGAACACTCATGACCCCGAAGAGGGCAAAGAGGCTGTAAAAGAAATAACCCGAAATTACAGAAAAGACGGCTATCACCATGTATGCAATGGGGGACTTAAAATACGAGCCCATTTCCTTCTTCAAAATAGCATAAAAGTTGACCATTTTAGTCTTTTTCCTCCGTAACTAATTTTAAAAATATGTCTTCCAGGCTCATGTCTATCTGGCGTATCTCGGTCAATAACCAACCATTCTTTGAAACTGTGGCAAAGAGTTCTTTGCGAATATCTCTATCAATCGTAGAATCGATCAGGTAAGTAAAAGTATTATCAGATTTGGCGTCCTTCTTTTCGATGTTTGTAACCCCAGGCATCCCCTTCAACTCCCTCATTATATCATCCGGGGGGCCTTCTATCTCGGCAAGGATCTTTGTGCCCTTTTGGAGTCTTGCCATTAAGTTGTCTGGTGTGTCGACGGCAATCAATCGTCCTTCATTAATAATAACCACCCGTTGGCACGTCATGCTGACCTCTGGAAGGATGTGGGTGCTCAGTATAATAGTTCTCTGTCCCCCGAGATTCTTTATCAGGTCTCTCATGCCATGGATTTGTCTCGGGTCAAGACCAATGGTTGGCTCATCTAAAATGAGAACCTCAGGGTCATGGACCAGCGCCTGGGCTATTCCTACTCTTTGTCTGTAACCTTTGGAGAGTTTTCCTATGAGTTTACCAGATACCCCTGTTATTCCGCATTCATCCATTGCTTTTCCTATTTTTGCCTTCCTTTCTCTCCTATCAATACCCCTCACCTGTGCCACAAAGTTGAGGTAGGCTGAGACCGACATGTCCCTGTATATGGGGACATTTTCAGGCTGATACCCGATCCTTTTTCTAACCTCCATGGAGTCCTTAAATACATCATAACCTGCTACCCTTGCTGTTCCTCTGGTAGCCGGCATAAAGCAGCTTAAGATTCTCATGGTAGTAGTTTTCCCTGCTCCATTGGGCCCTAGAAATCCAAGTATTTCCCCCTTCTCAGCAGTGAAAGTTATATCTTCGATGGCTGGAATATTGCCATAGTATTTGGTAAGGTTTTCTACCTCAATCATGATAAAGTCTTCCTTTTTGGTTTAGGGTTTTCTGTTTTTTATCTCTTAAGACTATTAATAGAAAGGAGAGAAAAAAAGAGAGGCAGTTTAAGAAAAAGGGTTTGAGACAGAATATTAAACCACCCCTCTTTGACAATTTTAACTGTTGTGTTAATTAAAAAATTATTCCTGCCCTTATGCTGTAAGTAGGAACCTCCATATACTCCACTCCGGCTGTCATATTCAGCAGCAAGAGCGTAAACCTAACCCCTCCAAAATATTTTATTTGAGTATTGTTTTCTTTGTTTAAACTTATTCCGGCAGGCAGACTTTTTGGTTCGCTGGATGTCCATACTGCCCCAATCCCACCAAATGGGGTTATGTTTAGGAACCCCTTACTTATTGAGACATCAGCCCCATAGGTTTTGAAGTCCAGTTGATCCACTCCCATAAGCTGAGTGTAACTTCCTCTGATTGCAACAGCAGGCGTAGCCACCGACCCCTTTAGTATGGCATATTTAACCTCAGCCCCTAGAAGGGAGATATTAGAATCGGGAACCTTACTGTAAATGGCTCCTACGTCGATGTTAAAAGGAAGCCCTTTTCTTACGTATATTTTGGGTAAGGGGATTAAACTAGGCATATCAGCATTCTTGGTAGCCAGTTTCCAGTAAGCTGCCCCCTCATCGATATTAGTGGCTGATACTTCAAGACCGACATCAAAACCCAATATCCCCAAAGGTTCAGCAGGAGACAATGCCTTATAACTCAATGCAGCGCCTAACTCCTTACTGAATTTCCCGAAGTAAGATTGTGTCATCCCGGTTTGAAATTCGATGTCATCAGCCCTCGCTTCTGTTAAAGGAACAAGGGAGATCAAAGAGAGGAAGAAGAGAGTTAAAGATATAACCAAAAAGTAATCTTTGAATACCAAAAAGTAATCTTTGAATTTAGGCATTATTTTCATCATTTCAGTCCCCTTTCTTAATTAAATTATTATCCGATTTGCAGAAAATACAATAACTTTTAAAACAAGTCAAGGTATTTCCCTCCCAAGAGTTGTCTTTTTTGGGTTCTTCAGTTGTAACTAACTCAGGTTCATAGGGGCAAAGGCACAGAGGCACAAAGTTGTCGTGCCTATCTGCCTGTGCGTTGCACGCAGACAGGTTTGCTGTTTAACTTTTTGATTAAACTGCTAAGCATTCGTTCTATCTCTCGGGGTAATTCATTTGATTGTTAGAATCAGGTACATTCAAGATGCCTTTTCAAGACGCTCGGCTACCCAGACTTTGATGATGGATTGTCGAGGCACACCCAAACGTCTTGCTTCTTTATCCAATAAGTGGATCATCCACAAAGGGAAATCTACATTTACTCTTTTCTGCTCTTGCTCAGGTCTCCTTGCTTTTGATATATCAAGGTATTTGGAAATATCCTCGCCTTCATCAAATTTCTTATCAAACTCACGAGCTTTCATATATATCAACCTCCTCTTTTCTGGATCGGCGTACTGAAATAATTCTTATCTTTTCAGTCCGATATGTAATAATTCCTGACCAGTGCTTTCCTGAAACCTTTCCGATTACCAGAAATCTTGGTTCGTCACTGGTTTTTACTGGAATCTCAATAAAATCTGGATCATCCCATAACTCCTGGGCTTCATAAAAATCAATACCGTGTTTCTGCTTGTTGATTTCACTTTTCTTAGGGTCGAACTCAAACTCCATAGTATAATTATTATACCTTAAATATACCTTTAGTCAATAAATATTTTTATGCTAACATGAGATATGTAGCCTAACTCATAGCTCAGAAGTAGCCAATAATCAGTCTCGGTTGTCTCTCTTCTTGCTATGGTTAATGAATTCTGAAAGACCCTACCTTTGTTCCCACCATATCCTTCCGCAATATTTGCAGGTATCGATGTTGCAGCTCGGATGAACTGCTTTTTAATAATCCGGGCCTCTTCAATGTTTGGAAATTTACTACATATCTCGATTACTTTTTTTCCGAGTGCGTGCGCTTTCTGCCAAACAATCAGGTCTCTATAACTCTTTATCACCTTAACATTCATAACTCCTGACTCCTGACTTTTGACTCCTGACTCCGCCAACAGCGGAAGTCTCAATCCTTTATTCATCAAGGCATAGTTTCTCACCTTCGGGTCGGGGTCAAAACTGACTTTTGCTTTGACATAGGGAATGTCTCAATCCTTTATTCATCAAGGCATAGTTTCTCACGAAACTGTCCTTGAAGGAATGGAGAGCGAAATGGTGGATTTAATAAGTCTCAATCCTTTATTCATCAAGGCATAGTTTCTCACTGATGATAGAAGAAGAAAAAACTGTTGGTCAAATTTGTTCCGAGAAGTCTCAATCCTTTATTCATCAAGGCATAGTTTCTCACCCGAAATTGTAATG
>WOUX01000125.1 GCA_009773075.1 bacterium
GGAGTGGCAAGACAACCCTTCTTTATCTTCTCATAGAGCTTCTTCTAAAAGAAAAAGTTCAAGCCCCAAATATCCTCCATCTAAACCTTGAAGATCCTGCCTTCAAGGACGCCTCTATCTATAATCTTTATGAAAAATATCTTGAGTTTATGAATCCTTCCGGCAAGGTGTATATCTTTCTTGATGAGGTGCAAGAAATTGAAGGCTGGCAGAAGGATATTAGGAAACTCTACGACGGTTTAAAGAATCTGAAGATTGTTATCACAGGCTCGAACTCATCGCTATTAAAAGGGGAATATGCAACTCTCCTTAGCGGGAGGACAATTCTCCAAGAGGTCTACCCCTTTTCTTTTAAGGAAATGGGGAAACTCAAAGGGGTTGTCACGGATTTTGAATTGCCGGTCATTATAAGAAAAAAGACACAGATAAAACACCTCTTTAGGGAATACCTTGAATACGGGGGATTTCCAGAGGTTGTAGATAAGGGGAATAAAAAGCTTAAGACATTACTGTTAAAGGAATATTACAACGGCATATTAACGAGGGATGTGATCAGGAGACATTCCATAAGGCAGACCGGAAAATACGAAAAGGCTGCGCATTACCTGATGAGTAATATGACATCGTTGTTCAGCGTGAAGAACCTGTCGGGGCTTCTTAGTATAAACATCCATACCCTTGAAGACTATATCAGCTTCCTGGAAGATGTGTATCTTGTCTTCTGTGTCAATCATTTTTCATACAGCCTGAAGAAACAAATAACTTACCCGAGAAAGGCCTATTGTATAGATAATGGGTTCATCAATGCTGTTTCATTCAAGTTCTCGGAGGATATTGGAAGGCTCCTTGAAAATAAGGTCTTTACCGAGATAAAAAGAAAGGGGATGGAATGTTATTACTGGAAAGGGAAGCGGGAATGCGATTTCATCATAAAAGACGAAAGAACTGTTAGTGAGGCCATTCAGGTAACCTATTCCCTGAAGGATAACAGCACACGAAAAAGAGAGAGCGAAGGCCTGCTTGAGGCGCTGAAGGAATTTAACCTCAAAAAGGGTACGATCCTTACCTATGATGAATCGGATTTCATCCAGGCCGAAGGGAAAAAAATAGATATCATCCCCGTGTGGCAGTGGCTATTAAAAGCTACGGATTAGGCATATTTTCCTTTACCCCGTTAGAAATTCCAGCGGGGATGCTGAAATCACTGATAAAATCACTATAAAACAAACACTTGAATCCTTGAACCCTGGAATCCTTTGCCACTTTCTCCCAACTAATTGGGAGAAGAATCAAAAATAAAAACCTCTTGACTTTGGACCTATTACTTATTATAAAATTGAAATATTCATGTAAAAAAAGAGTCTATTCATGAAGGATTGAGAAAGCGTTTGCTGATAAGAGTGGACTTTTTCTGAGAAACTTTTCTTAAAGGGAGATTTTATGAATAAATCTGATCTGGCAAAGCAATTGAGTATTAAAGCTAATATTACCAAGAAAAAATCAAGTGAGATTGTTAATATAATTTTTGACAGTTTAACTGATGCCCTGATAAATAACGATAGAATTGAAATTCGTGGATTTGGCAGTTTTGTGACTAGGGAGTATAAACCGTATATTGGGAGGAACCCTAGAACTGGGCGTAATATTGAAGTCCAGGCAAAAAGGTTGCCTTTTTTAAAGGTTGGCAAGGATTTAAAAGAGAAGATAAGCACTTAAAAGAACTGACATCTTAATTCTTCGAGTCTTTCAATCCCTCCACTTTTTACAGCCTTGGTTATTAAGAGTCGAGAAAAGCTATATCTCCTTAACAAATCTTAAAAATATGGAAGAAGATCATATTTATCAAATAATAGGGATTCTTCGGAAGAAAGTAGCAAATTCGAAGTCTCCTGTGACAACCCTGATAGCTGAGACATCAAAGGATCCCTTCAAGGTATTAATCTCCTGCATACTCAGTGCGAGAACCCAGGATGGAACTACAATTCAAGCATCGAGAAGGCTCTTCGGGATAGCGGACACTCCGGAGAAGATGCTTAAATTGAAGGAATGGGAACTGGAACAGATTATATACCCGGTGGGTTTTTATCGAAATAAGGCAAAAAATATCCTTTCTACATGCAAGAAACTGGTAGAGGAATATAATTCTCATGTCCCCGATGAGATTGACGAACTTCTGAAACTACCAGGGGTGGGCAGAAAGACAGCAAACCTGGTAGTCACCAAGGGGTATGGGAAACTTGGTATATGTGTTGATACCCATGTACATCGAATTTGTAATCGCTTAGGTTATGTAAATACAAAAAATCCACAGGCCACAGAATTTGCCCTCAGGGTCAAACTCCCTAAAGAGTTTTGGATAGAAATTAACGACCTTTTGGTGTCCCTGGGGCAAATAATCTGCCGCCCTGTCTCACCCAAGTGCACTGAATGTCCCATAGAAAAGCTTTGTGATAAAATTATTGTAACTACTCAGGCACAAAGCGGCAAAGGCACATAGGCACAAAGCAAAAAGGCTTACTCCGCTGACTCGTCACTACGAAGTGCTTTAACAGAGAGGGTCGTTTCGTTGTTTTTCCCTACTTTGTGCCTTTGGCGCTCTGTGCCTCTGTGCCTACCTGAATAGTTACAAATTATTGCATCTTCTCCAAGCGTTCTATCCGCTTCTCTATTGGCGGGTGGGTACTGAAAAGGCTCAATATCCCACCACCCCGCAACGGATTAACTATGAACATATGGGCAGTAGCGGGATTGGTCTCCATAGGGACTTTCTTTACCCCCTGTTCCAGTCTTTTTAATGCCTGTGCTAGATAATGGGGATTTCCGCTTATCCTTGCCCCTCCCTCATCAGCCAGGTATTCTCTAGACCGAGAAATAGCCATCTGTATCAACATGGCGGCAATGGGAGCGATTATTATCATGGCCAGGCCAGCGATAGGGTTCCCTCCCTCATCCTCGTCCCCCCTTCCAAAGATCATGGCCCACTGTGCCATATGAGCCAGCATACTAATTGCGCCGGCTATGGTGGCAGCTATGGTTCCGATCAAGATATCCCCGTGTCTTATATGAGATAACTCGTGGGCCAGGACCCCGGATAGTTCCTCCTTGCTCAAAATTTTTAAGATACCCTGGGTTACTGCTACTGCCGCATGCTGGGGGTTTCTACCGGTGGCAAAGGCGTTTGGGGTATCGTTGGGGATAATATAGAGCTTGGGTATAGGCATTCCTGCCTTCTGCCTCAATTCCTCTACCATGCGGTATAACTCTGGCTCATCCGCTTGCCCTACCTCCTGAGCCCGATACATCCTCAGAACTATCTTATCGCTAAACCAGTAAGTTCCAAGGTTCATCCCGCAGGCTATTACAAAAGCGAAGAACATACCGCCTCTTCCCCCAAAGATGCCGCCAACCCAAATCAGCAGTAAAGTTAAACCTACCATTAAACCTACTGTCTTAACGCTATTCACAATCGGTCTCCTCCTTAAGTTGTATCATTTGAAGTTGGCTCGTCTCAGTCAAGCCAGATCCCCTTGCAAACAGGACATTTATAAATCATAACCCGAAGGTAAGAAGAATATCACCTGTTTCTACAGTCTGGCCGATATGGGCCATCACCTCTTGCACTTCTCCATCACAAGGAGAGGCAACACCACTTTCCATCTTCATTGCTTCAATAATTATCAATTCCTGCCCGCGATAGACCCGCTCCCCCTTTTTCACTTTTATGTCGACCACCAATGCAGGCATGGGGCTTCGAAGAACGTTATCCAAAACAATCTTTTTAGACCTGGGCATATACTTGGCCAGCTTCCATTCTCTGGGACTATATATCTCAAAAGTACGAGTTATTCCACAATAAGCAGCCCATATAAAGTTTCCATGGTATTGGAGATGGAAGCGGTGGGACTCATCATTGATCTTAAGCTTAAGTCGACGCTGGTAGAACGAAAATTCAGGAGTTATCACCTGGTATTGGTTTTCGTTGACCCAGATGTTCCAGGTACGTGAGGTTTGAACTCCCTGAAGCCGGAGTTCGAAAATATCATTTTCATCCCTTACCATATAGTGGTTCAAGGTCTTTGAATCTGGAATCCCACCCACTTGAGCAACCATGGGTTTAAGGGAATCCCGTACCAGGTTTTGTCGGTTGTGATAGACTAAGGTTGCAGCTAAAGCCATATAATGAAGCCGTTCCTTTTGAGGGGCAATCTTCATTTGTCCATCTTCAAAATGCTCTTCGATGAAATCGGTGTACAGCTCTCCCCGGATAAAAGCAGGGTGATTTAAGATGGCATTTGTAAAATGGACATTGGTAATTAGACCTTCAATATGATACCCGTTCAGGGCATAGACAAGGGACTTTCTGGCCTCTTCCCGCGTCTCACCCCAAGCTACCACCTTGGCCAGCATAGAGTCATAATAGATATTGATCAAACTGCCGACTTTAATGCCACTGTCCACCCGGATATGTTTGCCATGGGGGGCGAAGTATCGGGTGATCATCCCGGTGGTGGGCATGAGGGTCCTCGGCACAGATTCTGGCCTCTATAGCCCACCCTCTCATGGAGACATCTTCCTGCCGAATGGGAATGGGCTGTCCTGCTGCTATCAGAAGCTGGAGTTCCACAAGATCCAGGGAGGTTACCATCTCGGTTACGGGATGTTCCACCTGTAGCCGGGTGTTCATTTCCAGGAAATAAAAGTTCTGTTCTGTATCCAAAATAAATTCAACGGTGCCAACACTGGTGTAACCTGCCTCCCTGGCCAGGTCACAGGACATCTTTCCCATTCTCTGTCTTAGCGAATCATCAACCGCTGTGGAAGGAGTCTCTTCGATGATCTTCTGATAACGCCGCTGTATGGAGCATTCTCTCTCCCCCAAATGAATGATATTGCCGTAATAATCGCCTATTATCTGTATTTCCACATGGCGAGGGTGGGCTATATAGCGCTCCACGAAAATCCTGTCATCCCCGAATGCCTTCTGTGTCTCCCCCTGGCAAGCCTCCAGAGCATAACCCAACTCTTCCTTCTTTGTCACAATTCGCATCCCTTTACCTCCTCCACCGGCTGCCGGCTTGAGCAAAACCGGGTAACCGATCTGTTCGGCAATGGCCATGGCATCTTCAAGATCGGACAGAGGTTGGGTGGCCCCGGGCACAATGGGCAAACCTATTCTTACAGCCATCGCCTTGGATGTTATTTTATCTCCCAGGGTAGCAATGGCCGAGGCCGGGGGGCCGATAAAGACCAACCCTGCCTGAGAGACCATTTTGGCAAATTCAGGGTTTTCAGAAAGAAAGCCGTATCCAGGATGTATAGCCTGACAGTTATGCTTTAAAGCTGCATCAATTATCTTTTCCTTGACGAGATAGGATTCTTCGGATTTAGCACTCCCCAACAAGACAGTCTCATCCGCTTCAAGCACATGTAGGGAACGAGAATCAGCCTCAGAGTAAACCGCCACCGTTCTGATGTCCATCCGCTTGCACGATTGGATGATGCGGATGGCTATTTCACCGCGATTAGCAATGAGAATTTTTTCAAACATCATTTTGCCTCATAGGGGAATATTGCCGTGTTTGCGATCGGGTTTTCCCATTTTCTTACCCTCCAGGAATTGCAGACTACGGATGATCCGGTGGCGGGTATCACGGGGGAAGATCACATCATCTATATAACCTCTTTGGGCAGACAGGAAAGGATTGGCAAAGGTTTTACGGTATTGTTCTGTCTTTTGTGCCAGAGTGCCCTCAGGATCAGAAGAGGACTTGATCTCTTTGCCGTAAATGATTTCAGATGCCCCCTTGGGACCCAATACAGCGATCTCTGCTGTGGGCCAGGCATAATTAATGTCGCAACGGATATGTTTGGAGTTCATTACCACATATGCCCCACCATAAGCCTTGCGCACTATTACCGTAATGCGCGGCACGGTGGCCTCGATAAAGGCATATAGAAGCTTGGCCCCATGGCGGATGATCCCCCCATGTTCTTGCTCGGGTCCAGGCATAAAACCTGGCACATCCACCAGGCAGATCAAAGGGATATTAAAGGCATCACAAAACCGGACAAATCGAGCAGCCTTTGTGGATGCATTGCTATCCAGTGCCCCTGCAAGAACAGCCGGTTGGTTGGCTACCAGTCCAATGGTCTGTCCTCCCAGACGTCCAAATCCACAGATAATATTTCGGGCATAGTGGGCATGTATCTCCAGGAATTCGGCACCATCCAGAATGCTGTGGATGAGCACTTTCATGTCATAGGTCTGGTTGGGATTGGGAGGAATCAGATAGTCAAGAGCAGGGTCGGTACGTTCCACCGGATCCCTGAGATCCAGGAAAGGTGCTGTTTGACGGTTATTGGAAGGAAGGTGGTTAATCAATTGCCTGACTTCCCGGAGACAGAGGATATCGTTGGGCATCACAAAATGGGCCACCCCGCTCTTCTCGCCATGAATCTGTGCACCCCCCAGGTCATCAAAACTGATATCATGATGGATGACCGTTTTTACCACATTAGGGCCAGTCACAAACATGTACGAAGAGTTCTCTACCATAAAGGTAAAGTAAGGCCCCATAATACAGGATATTTGAGGAACCACCCCACTGGCATGAACATTACGATTAAAAATCTCCCCATAGGCAGCCAGGGCATCCACCCCTTCCTGGATACGTGCTCCGCCAGAGTCATTAAGTCCCACGATAGGGGAACCTACTCTGACCGCATGGTCCATGACTTTGCTGATCTTTTGAGAATGGGCTTCCCCCAGGGATCCTCCAATAACGGTAAAATCCTGGCTGAAAATAAATATTTCCCGACCGTCAATAGTGCCGTGGCCGGTAATCACTCCATCGCCCGGATATTTGTGTTCTCCACCCAAAAAACTTTCCCTGCCGGTCTTTAAGATATCAAATTCTTCAAAAGAACCTTCATCCAATAAAAGTTCAATACGTTCCCTGGCAGTAAGTTTCCCTTTGCGGTGCTGATCTTCGATACGATCACTCCCACCACCCAGCAAGGCGTCATCCCTCATATTCTTAAGAGCCGAGAGATTGTCATACACTGGCCAATCCATGGATTTTACCCCCTGTCAAGTATCTAAATTATTATAGCCTCACTTATCTCTACTTCAATTTGATCTTTGCTGAGATTCCCCATCGATAGACCTTCAAGTGTTACTCAAATTTTCGAGCAAAACTCTGAAAGAGAAAAGCCCCCCTTCCATAATAAAAAACGAAAGGCAGGGGGATGGAAATATAGACACTTTTGAGAAAGAAAATACCTTAAAGGGGGGGAAATGTCAAAGATTTTGTGTTTCTTATGGTTGAAAGAGAAGAATTAAGACTTGTCCTCACAATAGATGGAGGCATGATAGTTTCCTCACGGAAAGGAGGCGCCAGATGGGGGGAGTATACGGATAGCAAAATCAAATTGACACCA
>WOUX01000126.1:0-1496 GCA_009773075.1 bacterium
GTTTTTGTTGGGCTTTGCCTTTATTACAGGAAGTTCATCAACGTCGGATTTGACGGTGGGAGTTGCAGAAAGAACTTCAATTTTTTCTTCTAGCACGGGCTTAGAGGGTGCGGTGCGTTTTGCATAGAGCCTATTAATTATTGTTTCGCTATTGAAATCCCTCCCCATTTGGAGTGCTCCCTCCTCCACAGCTTTAGATAAGGCTTTCCCTTGTTTCATTATATCAGTTCTTTGTCCGCCAGTTGTCACATCACCAACAAAAACATTCTGCCAGAACACAACACCATCACGGTCAGATACACGGTAATCCACACCGACACTGACATCTATTTTACTAAAAGCAATATTGACTCGTGTCTTTTCTTTAACGAATTCTGGTTCTATTACGATATCAAATTGGTCAAGATTACGCTTCTCTCTAACAACTGATATTTCTTCAAATACCTGTAAAAACGCTGTTAAAGATGCTCTTTCTATATGTTCTCCAAAATGATATTCCTTGTTGCCTAAAGGAATTGGTGCATTAAAAGAGTATGCCTTTGTTGTATCTGAAACGTACAACGCTGCTTTGAGAGGGAGTTTTTTTGATATACCGATAACCCCAACTTCTGTTCGGAACTCCGCCCTAAAGTTCGTTGTCGCACACCCTGTCATCGCCATGCTCACAAGCAGGATAAAGATTACACTGATTAAAGAAATTAAATTACCCTTCATTCTCATAATTTCACCTCCTGAAATTACAGTGTTTGCATATATTCCAAAAGCCTTGTTTTAAACCTATGAGATATACCCTCTACCGAGTCTATCCCCTCCTTCATCCGGCTCCAATCCAGTTGAAATCCATAACCGTGATAAACAACATGCCTGAATTTACGGAATGGTGCCATAGCAGATGCCAGTGATTTATCAAATAATATCGGCAAGTGGCTATCTCCCAGCTCACAGAAAAGTTTAAAAAGGTCAATATGCCATGTATCACCAGTCGGAATAGCAATAGCATTGAAATGGCAGATCCTTTTCAGGATATTCTCTATGCCTGTGTAAAATTGAGCCAGAAAAGCGCCAGCAGCCGTCTTTTCACGAACAGTCGGGTCTCTTTGAGCTATGTCATCCCGTAAAGCTGTCAGTTCGCTCACTGTAGAGTCAATCAATTCCAGCTCAATATCAATTTCTTCTCGAAGATATTCAGATCTCATAACAAGGTTTTACCCTTTGCCTCTATAATCCTTGTAAAGCGGGTTGGCGGATTCAATGGCACAATATCCAAAGAAGCGCCTAATTCTTCTTCGATCTTTGCCGCCATTTCGTATAATTTCCATCCTTCAATACCGTCACATGCAAGGTCGATGTCTCGTGCCTGTCCAGGCATTTCCAATGCGCTGCCGAACAAAATCAATCTCGTAGCCCCATACCTCTTTGCTACGTTAATAATTTTTTCGATTAATGCTTGATTAATCGTCATGCTATCTTCTCCTTTGCCATATTTATTCTCAATA
>WOUX01000126.1:1522-8805 GCA_009773075.1 bacterium
GATTGGCCATCACCACTGGAAAATTATCTTCAGCGCTTTTGCGCTGTTTCTTCTAATATCAGATTTTCAGTAGAAAGGTTGAAGATGTCTTCCAGTTTATATGAAAATATGTGAAAATATGGGGAAATATGGGGAAAATATGGGGGAAAATATGGGAAAATATGGGAAATATGGGGACACTTCCCGTATTTATTTAATATCCTTTTCATAACCCCATCTCCTAAAAATCTATGGCACTACTTGAAATTTCATTATCTGGAAATGACTGTCAAACGAAAAAGCCATGTCTATCTTTAACCTCTCCATTACTGCAAAGCTTGTGCAGTCAGTGTAACTGAAATCTTTATCTCTGTATTTAAGAAAAATCTCCCACGCCCTTTCTTCATCTTCATCCTTTACTGCAATAATGCTTAAAAAACCGCTTTGTTTAAGCCTTTCTCCGAAATCTCTGGCAACTCTCCAACCGAGTCTGCTTCTGATAAGGGTTATAGTTTCATCAAATATGAAATTCGTGGTCAAGAGAGGGATTTTATTGTTTCTTAAAAAATGCTCTGCAACTGTATGGTCAGGGTCTTTTTTATCAACAACCGCATACCATGCCCCTGTGTCAATAAATAGCCTTTTCACTTTTTCTTCCT
This sequence comes from bacterium, assembly GCA_009773075.1. Lineage (GTDB taxonomy): Bacteria > Desulfobacterota > UBA8473 > UBA8473 > UBA8473 > UBA8473. Next base: position 2,161 of record WOUX01000126.1, read on the forward strand.
TTTCGCATATAGGAATTTATCATGTTCTCTTGCCACAGGAGAGCCATCTCCGGCGCCGAGACCTATTATGCCCCAGAGAGAATCCTTTTCCGCCCTTACTGCCTGTCTTGACAATTTTTCCGCAATCAAGTCGCGTATGATGCCCGATAGGCTTTTCTTTGTCTTTTTTGACATCTCAAGCAACGCCTCATATTGCCAGTCTTCAAGAGATATCTGTGTTCTATGTTTTGAAGTTTCCATATTTCCACCTCCGATTACATCTTACATCATGCATCATATTATGTCAATCTTGATACAACTCTCTAACTCTTTACTTCCTCAACCCAAACTTTCCCTTCAACTTTTCTGGTTCAGGATTTATGCTTGGGCTTTGCTGGACATTGATTGCCTTTGCCTCGTCTTCTACCAGTGGCTTTATATATTCATAAATCTCAGCTATGGTTTTTTTGCCATCCTTCAACGCCTTGAGGAAATAGTATGTGAATATGCCGTGCCCTTTTTCTGGAGATGATGTAGAAATCTGTGTTCCTAGTGTTGCAGATAGGACTGCAATATTCTGCGGTAAAACGAAACCCTCTGTCATCATCACCAAAGGTCTTGCCCCTTTTGCAAGAACGCTCCTTCCGCCAGCGCCTGAAAAGCATGAGTCAAGAATAACTGTTACTTCTGCAACCTGAAGTTTAGCCAGAGTGTCATAAAGACTTTTAAGCGGATAACCTGTATCAGAGAGGTAGTTTGGGTCTCCATCAAACGGCACAATATAAGCATCTCCTGTTTTTGGCTCTGGCGCTCCATGCCCTGAATAATACACAAATACCCTGCTTTCAGGCTTCGCCTTGTTTGGAAGCCACGTCTTTATAATCTTTTCAATGGCTGACTTGGTCGCACGTTCATCCAAAAGCAGTTCTATGTTTCTCGGCTTAAAGCCCAATGCCTTTACATAATCACCCACCAGTTTTGCATCGTCATACGAATAATCGGATTTTGGAAGGCTCTGGTAGCCTTCTATGCCGATGATGACTGCAAGATCGTCATCTCTCATTATCCTCTCCGATTGGTTGAAGGAGGGTCTGTCTATGTCAGATTGAATGACGGAAGACTTGGTTTCTTGCTTCTGAGTCTTGGCCGTTTCAGCAACGACTTCTTTAATTATCTCCTTCATCTCTTTTGCCTTCTGCATTTCTATCTCTTTCGCCTTCAACATTTCTATCTCTTTTGCCCTAGCTATCTCTTGCTCCTTTTCTTTCTGCTGTGCAATCTTATCTTGTTTGGCCTTAATCGGCTTTAATGCTGCAAGGCAAGCCTCAACAGATGAACGCCACCAATACATGATGTTTTTCTCACATGCAATTATTGCATATTCCAGATCAGCACCCTTTTCTAACAGAAGGTATACAATAGCAGTTTTTCTGTCGTGCGCTGCCCACATTAAAGGTGTAATACCTAACCCATCACTTTGATTTACATTCGCGCCTTTCTCGATCAAAAGGCTTATGAAAGCAATATCACCAGCTTGTACGGCATGTATTAAAGGTGTATATATATATCCGACTCGATTGACATCTGCACCCCTCTCAATCAACAATTTTGCTGTATCAAAATGCCTATATGCTATTGCCCAATTTAACGGTGTTAGAGAAGGGTCACCACCTGCCTCATGAATGTTAGCTCCGCTATCAAGCAGGGCTTTAACCTGCTGGATGTCGCCCCTCCTTGCCGCATCCGTCAACGGTGTCATACACCCTACCATCGAGCCTGCTAATGCAAAGATTAAAATTACTGCAAATATCCCTTTCATCCCCCACCTCCTGAAAATCATTTACTTCCCCTCTCTAAACCTATCCTGCAATTCAATGACCCTCTTGCTGTATCCTTTTCTTAGGAGGTTTCCCATATAAAGCCATTTAAGTCGTAACTCAATGGGCTTCTCTCTATATCTTTCAATCGCCTCTTTGCTCAAATAGTAATCAAAACCTATAGTTTTACTTTTTCTCATCCTTCAATTCCTTTAAATATCTTATATCTGCCTTATCCTGCTGTCTCCCTGTCCTTTCCTTCATCTTTATGAGATCGTCAACCGAGACTACAGGGATTGTAACACCATGAAGCTTAATCTCATTGATTCTTTTATGTGCCTTATCATAATCTACAGGTGAATCAATCACAATGTCTATCTCTGAAATAGCCCATTCGGGGTTTACAAGATTAAACGCCTTCATATTCTTGTTTTTTATCCAGCCTTCCCTCTTATCCTTCTCTGCAAATTCCATGATGTCCACAGGCATCTTTAAATTGTTTCTAAGTTCTTATCCTCAAGGTCAAGTATCAGGTCTATATCATAAGTCATTCTTGGAATACCATAAAGGTTGACTGCTATGCCACCGACAACAATATATCTAATCCCTTTTTCGTTTAATCGCTTAAATATAGCAAGATAATCAAGCATCTTTGTCCTTATTTTTCTGTCAACTTCTGCTTAATTAAGTCAATTGGTGCAATCAGTTGAGGTGATTGTTCGTTATTGTAGGTTTTTCTTGCAATGCGTTCCACTTGCGGTTTTATATAATTGAACAATTCCCCTATTTCTATTCTTCCGTCTCCATTGGCATCACTTTCACCCTTCAATCCCTTTAGCATAAAGTAAGTAAACAGCCCATGCCCTTTTTCTTCATATGTTGAACTTATCTGGTCTCCTGATGCAGCAGAAAAGACTGCAAGCTTTGGTGGTATTACGTAAGTATCCATTGACATCACTAGCGGCCTTGCACCTTTCGCTATTACAGACCTTCCACCGGCCCCAGAAAAGCAGGAATCGAGTGCAACTATAATCTCTTTTGCCTGAAGTTTTCCAAGGGAATCGTAAAGTCTTTTTAGAGAATAGCCAGTCTGGTCAATAAATGATGGGTCGCCGTCATAGGGAACAAGATAGGCATCTCCTGTCTTTGGATTCGGTGCGCCATGACCTGAATAGTAGATAAAGACAGAACTGTCCTTTTCTACATTATTCCAGAGCCACTTTTCAAAGTATTTTGCTAAATCTACATTTGTAGCGTGTTCATTTAATAGTGTAACAACATTTTCTTCCGGATAGCCCATTACCTTTATAAGATAGTCTGTCATAATCTTTGCATCATGCACTGCATAATCAGCCTTCGGAAGCTTCTGGCGATAGTTTTCAATACCTATTACAATTGCATAGGAATTTTTGTTTGGCTTTGCTTTGACTGATGGTAGTTCATCCACATCGGATTTGACGATGGGTAATTCCTTTCCGGACGGCTTTAAAGTTATAGTTTCGGATACTCCTTTTGTAGAAACAAATGCATGAATCTCACGTGAAAAAGTTATAACTTTAGCGGCCTCTTGCAAAACAGCAACTACCGATTCTGCAGCTGCACTTCCAGTCGCTTCCAAAAATTCATTCCCACTCATCATGGAATATGTTTTTCCCGGAATTTTAGGTGAACTTATTATTCCTTCCCATACGAGCATTCCTTTCATATCATAAACAGCAAGTTTAATAGATATTTTTGCAAGAGCCTTTCCTGTGACAGCACCTGCACCGGCATACCAGTGCTGGAATTTTTCAACCTTGGGGATGACAATTGCATCAATGTCTTGCGGATACGGCTTGCCTTTCACTAAAACTGCTTTATTAAAAACAGGAGATAAAATATTAAAAACATTCTTCTTGATCATCTGTCCCAAGAGAAAAGTAAATGTTCCCTCAAGGGAGTTATCTGTTTGTCCAGTGAACGTATAATTTTCCATCTGGTCGGTTATAAGAATTGCTATATTCAATGGTATTTTTTGGACAATGTCAGGTGGGGTTGCAGTAACATCTACCATAGGTACGTTGTAATGTCCTGCACATCCCACAGTTAAAAATGATAATAAAAATATAATAAGTACTCCCCACCTTTTCATAATCCCACCTCCCTCAAATACAAAAGCAACCTCTTAAATAATCTCATCTTAGTCCGCTCTACGAGTCATCGACCTGACAATACTGTGTTATTATCTGCTGTACCTTCAGGTAGTAGCTGTCGGTAGTTACAACTTTTAACCCATGCTGCATGGCAGAAGCAGAAATCCATAAATCATTGGTAGGTATCGGGGTAACTTCTTTCCTGAGATGATTAACAATCACAGCATATCTTTCTGATGTCTCTTCATCAATAGCCACAACCTTAACCCTTGGGGAAGAAAGAAACTCCTCAAGAATCGTCCTGTTTTTCTTTTCACTTTTCCCCATTATGAAGCCGGCTAATAGTTCACCGAGTATCACAGAATTTAGAAATATCTCGTCAGCCTGCTGAATTGATAACTTAATCTCAGAGTTTCCTCTCAGGTAGGAAGAATAAGCAGATGTATCCAGCATTATCTTGTTTTTTTCCATAATTCCTCATCCACTTTTCGCTGTAATTGAAGGTTGTTATCGAATGCCACAGCCTCATTTTTCGACCATACACCAGACAGATTGTCCAGATCATGATACAGCGCTTTCTTCTTTCTGTCCTTTGTTTTTACACCTGTTGCCTTTTCAAGCAGCGTAATAAACGCCTTATTAAGACTTAAACCTTTTGCTTTTGCTTCCTTTTTAACCATCGCTTCAATCTCATCAGGTATACTCCTCAGCGTAATCTGTTTCACGTGCATCACCCCCCTTGACCCTAAAAGTGATTCATAATGATTCTATTATTGCAGCAATACTTGTTTATGTCAAGAATATACATGGGTTACGGTATATACATAGAATACCTCATCCTACCCTCAGCGTCCTCATCCTGTTTATAGCCGCTGCCACTTCAAATATCCTGCGGAGGTCTTCTCTGGATCTCCTATGCTTCCGGTTCTTCTCCCGTTTAGTTGGTGATAAGGATTCAAGGGGTAGGGGCAATCCTTCATGGTTGCCCTGTAGGGGCAGGGTTATCCCTGCCCCTACTTTTCACAAACCATACGAAAAGCCCTGTGGCTACAAATCCGGCGAACCCTCCAAAAAGGAAGATGTAATCTATTCCCAGAAAATCCATAAGTAGCCCCCCAAGCAGCGGACCACCGGCCAATCCCAAACTCATAGCCATGTCGAATAGTCCCATTACAGCCCCCATACCCATATTTCTTCCCTCTTCTACTGCTAAGGCAGTTGCTGCCGGTAGAGAGATGGCTCCGGCAATACCCATTGCCATGTTTAAAACCAACAGATGGGCGAAATCAGATGTGTAAGGTATCAGGGATATTGCCATGGAAGCCATAACACCCCCAATAACAACCAGCTTACTTCGGCTGACCCTGTCTGCCAACCTTCCGAAGGGTGCCTGCAGAAAGGAGGTCAGTAATATATTTGCGGAGATCAAAAGCCCTATCTCCGAACCGCTCAATCTAAGGTATTGGTGGGCAAAGACAGGGAGAAAGGTCGCAACCATTCCCCTTCCCACAGAATTGGTCAGTCTGAAGGCCGTTATCCCCTTTATTATGTTGTTGTCCAGCATCATCCTGTAAGATGCCCTGGGATTTCCCCACGCTTTCTTATACAAATGGAGCTCGGGTAGGAATAGCAAAACCAATGCAAAGGCTATTAAGCTCAGTCCCCCCATAGCATAAAAGGCTGCATTCATGCCGAAATGATCCTTTAAAACCCCACCCATAAGAGGACCCACACCAAACCCAGCGAAAAGAGAAACACTAAAGGCCCCTATAAATGTCCCTTCTTTCTTAACCGGCGATATTTCACCTATGTAAGCCATGGCTATGGGGATAATCATTGCTGCAAATAAACCCTGCAAAAAACGAATGACGGCCAGCTCATAAGCCTTGTCCGCATAGGTATAGATCATTGAAACTAAGGTATATCCAAATAGTCCAATGCAAATGAATATCTTTCTGCCCTTTTTATCAGACAGTCTGCCAATGATTGGCATGAATATAGAGCGAGAAATGGAAAAGCCAGAAAAGATTATACCCAACCAGATCCCAGTAGCCCCTAAGTTCTGGGCATAAAGGGGTAAAAGCGGGATAATAATCCCTATCCCCACCATAGCGGAAAAGACAGCCAAAAACAGCGTTATGAATACCCTTCTTACCAATCAGATACCCCCTAGCCCTCAGTTTATCTCAAAAATTCTGCGGTTGTTGTCCCAATTAAAAAGCTTTACCGGGTAACCCCTGGATTTCTTTAGTTCTCTCCCCCATTCCAGGTATTCCGGATGACAGCTAAAGAATATTATCTGTCTGCTCTCAGCTAACTCCTCCAGTATCCTTAAAGATTTTGCCTGGGAATGAGGATCGTAGTTAGCGAAGGAATCATCTATAATCAATGGGAGGATCACACCCCTGCCCAATAGTTCCAGAGAGGCGATTCTCAGACTGAGATAGAGCTGATCAATGGTTCCAAGACTGAGACCGGCTACTGGAATACTGTCATTAATCTTTGAGGAAAGGATTATCTTTGGCCAGGATTTGATCAACTCGACCCTGTCAAACTCCTCCGGCACAATCTCTTTAAAGTATTGGTTGGCTGTCTTTTCCAACTCTGGCAGATACTCCTCCTGCAACTCTTTTACCGCTTCTTCAAAGGTCGTTATAGCCTTTTCATAGGCTTTGTATATCAGATCAAGCTCATTCAATCTGTCTTCTATATAATTC
>WOUX01000127.1 GCA_009773075.1 bacterium
AGCTGGCGACAGTAGAACTATTGATATTTTCACCGAGCTTGAGAAAAGGCAGCCCAATTTCGCAGCATTAGCAAGAAAACAAAAAATTAAAGGTATTTTCTCCAGTCCACCTTACGTTGGTTTAATTGATTACCATGAACAACATGCCTATGCTTATGGTCTGTTTCCATTTGATCGTAAAGATGAACTTGAGATTGGTCCTCTCAAAAAAGGGCAAGGACGCGAAGCAAAACAAAGTTACATACAAGGTATTTCAGATGTACTAAATAACTGTAAAAAATTTCTGGTTGATGACTTTGATATATTTTTAGTTGCTAATGATAAGTTCAATATTTATCCGACAATCGCTAAAAATGCTGGTATGCAAATAGTTAATCAATATAAAAGGCCGGTATTGAACCGCACAGAAAAAGACAAGGGCGCATATTCAGAGATTATTTTTCATTTGAAAAGGAAGTAAACTATGGATAAAGATAAAATCATTTACCAACTATCAGTAAAAGATATTTTAACTGTAATTGAAGATAACGAATTAAAAATAAAAATTAATGAATCCGACACTCATTTGTTAGAAGACAGGATTGGAAATTTTATTGATTGGCGCGGGGCAATAGAATTTGCTTTAATGGAACTTGGAAACTCAAGGAAAAAACAATAGTGGCGTTATCAGTACAACAAATTCAAAACATAGAAAACGTATTAAAAAACAGCCTCCGAAATAAATTTCAGAAATACAATCCAGAACCAGCATCAATGCCTTTTCATACACGACTACTTGGTAAAGACCGAATGGCTTTATTCTCCTTCATACACTCTTTAAACACAAATTTTGGCACAAGTATTTTTGAGCCTGTTGCATTAGCCCTTGCATCCTCAAGCTTTGCAAATGCAGCATCACAACAGATAGCAGGAACACAGATTTCATCTGAGGCACATAGGGTAATTCAAAACATCATGGACGGGTTAGCAACAGCCAATACGACCCCGAACAAACCGGAGGAAATCGATAAAATCAGGACAGTTTGCAGAAAAGGAGAAATGAAAGCTGTCAAGTTGACCAAAGTGGATATTAAACTTGTTGCCCATGATGGGGAAATCTATCTATTTGACCTTAAAACCGCAAAACCAAATGCCGGTGGTTTCAAAGAATTTAAGCGAACACTTTTAGAGTGGATTGCGGCCATATTTGCAGTTGACCCGGCAGCAAATGTTCAATCGCTTATTGCAATTCCTTACAATCCTTATGAACCGCACCCTTATACCCGCTGGACAATAAGGGGCATGTTAGATCTTGACCATGAGTTGAAAGTCGCAAGAGAGTTTTGGGATTTTCTCGGAGGAACTGGTGCATACCTGGATTTGCTGGACATCTTTGAAACAGTTGGTATCGAATTAAGACCGGAAATAGATGAATATTTTGCCCGTTATAACCGACAGTGAAATGGATAATAAAACTGTGCGGCCAGAGATTTTGGGAGTTTATATCAGGAGACGAAAACCTTTACACCGAGATTATCGAACCTTTAGGGTACAAAGCAAAGGAAAGAAATGAAGAATTTTCAGAAGAATATGCAAAAGTAATCAAGAGATTTACCCGGGAATTCGCAACGGAATACTGTGACCAGAACGGATCAATCCTATGGGAGAAACTCGTCAGATTTAACTCAGGAAAATCATCCAACAAATAAATACCTTTAGGCCAATAGCCGCTGCTGATTTCTGCATTAGATTTGAAAGATAAATTGCCATCCCAATTTTGACTTCCAAGTAACTTAAATTTGCAAATGCGTTGTAAGTAGCTTATATTATGTGACATTTACCAAAAAAGAGCAAATTTACTGAAAGTCCAAGTTACTTTCCATTATAATGCCGACGCGTCGGCATAGCGAGGCTTTTTGCCAGTTCGTCAATGTTAAAGGAGAGAAAAAGGTAATGCTGAGTTTCTTGCCAGGTTTAGTTCGTGGGGTTTTGTCGGTCATTATGTACTTTATCAATACGATCTTGATCCCGGTTCAACTGGTTCCGCTAGCGCTTTTAAAGCTGATTGTGCCTATCAATGCCTGGCGCAAGCTCTGTAATAGAATGCTGAACGGCATCGCTAGCAATTGGGTTTATTTAAACAAGCTCAATCTCCGGCTTATGAATAAAATTAACTGGGATGTCAGCGGTATTGAAGACCTGAAACCCAATGAATGGTATCTGGTGGTAGCCAATCATCAGTCATGGGTTGACATCCTCGTTTTGCAAAATATCTTTCACCGCAAGATCCCGTTTCTGAAATTCTTTATGAAGAAACAAATGCTCTGGGTACCGATTATAGGACTTGCCTGCTGGTCATTGGATTTTCCAATCATGAGACGTTATTCCGAAACCCAGCTTCAAAAGCGTCCACATCTCAGGGGCAAGGATATGGAGATAACCCGGAAAGCCTGCGAAAAGTTTAAGACGATCCCTGTGTCCATTATGAACTTTCTGGAAGGGACGCGTTTCACGGCGGAGAAACACTGTAAACAACAATCGCCGTATGCCAACCTGTTAAAACCCAGAGCCGGTGGCATTGCCTTTGTTCTTGCTGCTATGGGGGGGCAACTGCATCGTATTTTAGACGTAACCATTGTGTATCCCCAGGGTGCTAAGAGCTTCTGGGCATTTCTCTGCGGTAAAGTCAGCGAAATTAAGATAAGGGTTCAATCGTTCCCCATACATAAAGAAATTATAGGGGATTATTCTCAAGACATGGAATTCCGCAAACTATTCCAGACCTGGCTGAATACGTTTTGGACTGAAAAAGACAGGTGCATAAATGCCTTGCTCCATTAACCTCTGGAGCATGTCCTGAAATTGGTGCCCATAGAGGCTTACCCCGGAATCAAAAAAAGACGGCTCAAATTCTATATGCCTGAATACCTCCAGTATAATTATAACTACTCCGCAAGGTGTTTGGAGCTCCAAATTTAAACTTGCGTTTTAACTGATTATAGACTATAAAAAAGACGGGGAAAAATACTTGTTTCGTCTCAAAAACCTTAATAATACCACTGAGATATATTGATGAAACTCTTCCGTTACTCTCCAGCTTTTATAAGTATTATACTGCTAATCATTCTTTTTCTCCCAGCGAATGCCCTTTGTAAAAAAGCAAGAATTAAAGATGTAATTGTAACTAACACACCCAAAGATCTTCTAGTCTATTTCTCTGTGGAAGGCTGTTTTACAAAAAAAATGGAAGAGGCAATCCTCAACGGTATCTCAACCACCTTCACGTTTTATATTAATTTATATCACCCTCGTAATTTCTGGTTTGATGAACCCCTTGCAACGGTTATTGTTAGACACACCATTGTTTATAATAACCTGAGGAATCAATTCACGGTCACTCTCAATTCAAAAGATAAAAAAGAGGTAATTTTAAAAGATTTTTTAGAAGCCAAAAAGGCAATGGCAGATGTAGATGGGATTACTGTTATACCTATGAGTTCTTTAAAGAAGAATAATAAATATTATGTAAGGATAAAGGCAAAACTGGATCCTATAAAACTCCCATTTTTTCTCGATTACGTGTTATTCTTTGTTTCTCTGTGGGACTTTGAGACCGATTGGTATACCGAGTCATTTATTTACTAACTGTGATGGATTCGTAAAAAGTCCATCTGCGGCGTTGCGCTGCATCCCTCGTCGTTGCAGCGTAACTATAAGTGCGCGTAACTCCTCGTGATTTGTACGCCTTGCATCTGGAGCTTTTTGCGAATCCATCTAGATTTTGACTATTTACGAGGGCATTAAACTGTGATTCAGACGTTAGACCGAAGGGGAGAAAATGGGGTGAGCAAATGCTAAATAGAGATTCTCCAAAGATTAACATTCAGGAATTGAAAAGGCGAAAACGCGAACGTTATATAATCCTGTTCACGACCATTCTAGTCATCTTCCTTACATTTCTGGGAATCTACTCATCAAAGACAGGCAATCAACTCCCCATCGCCAATAATATATTGGTCTTTGGTTTAATAAATATAAATGTGATTTTGCTGCTCCTTATAGCCTTTCTGGTTGTAAGGAACATTGTAAAACTGGTTTTCGAAAGAAAGAAAAACATACTAGGTTCGAAACTTCGCACCAAATTTGTTGTGGCCTTCGTTAGTTTATCGATAGTGCCAACCGTTCTCTTGTTTTTTGTGGCAGCTGGATTCATAACCAACAGCATTGAAAACTGGTTTAGTATTCAAGTAGAAAACTCCCTTCAAGAGTCTCTTATAGTTGCCCAGGCATATTATCAAAATTCTGGAAATAACGCGGTATATTATGCAAAACATATAAGTCAGGGGATAACAGAAAATAGACTTTTAGACCAAGGAAAACAAGGGTCTCTTAAGAGGTTTGTCAAATCTAAACTGGATCAATACAATCTGGGGGCAATAGAGGTATTTTCACCCAGAAAAGAAGGATTGGCAAAGGTAGTTAATAATGAAATACCCATTGAAAAGTACTGGTACAGGAAGGATTAAAAGGAGAGAGTAGTATTACCAAGATTCAATCAGCAGGTAAGGGGGAACTGATCAAGGGGGTAGTCCCTATCTATCCTGCAGGGAAAGGTGAAAAGCCTGTCGGAGTGGTAATAGTAAATTATTTTGTGCCTCTGAGCCTGGTTGCTAAAATGGCAGAAATATCTTCAACTTTTGCAGAATATAAACAGCTTAAAATGTTAAAAAATCCTATCAAGACAAGTTACTTTATAACCCTCTCAATAGTTACTCTGCTTATAATATTTTCAGCTACATGGTT
>WOUX01000128.1 GCA_009773075.1 bacterium
CACGGATGCAATGCGCCTTTCTCAGCGCTATATGTCCAGGATAAGGGAAATGGGTGAGGAGGTGGACTCCTGGTCTATTGGCTGGAATTATATGCCACCGTCGGGCGGGAGTCAGGTGCATCCCCACCTCCAGATTATGGGACAGAATTATCCAACTCCCCTGGAAGAGAAGGTGATAAATGCCTCCAGGGATTATCACGAACGATATGGCGGGGTATACTTTAAAGACCTCGTAAAGAAAGAGAAGGAATTGGGACTGCGATATCTGGGAGACACAGGGGGTGTCTCATGGATTGTCAATTTTGTATCGCGAAGCTGGCTCTTTGAGATCATTGCTGTCTTTCATGGAACAGGGACAATCATCGAACTTTCTCCAAAAGAGCTTAATGATTTTTCAGAAGGACTCATAAGGGTTTTCAATTACTGTGATAGCAAGAACCTGTACAGTTTTAACCTGAACCTTTACTCTTGTAATGAAAAGACAAGGGATTATTTGCCGACTTATGCCAGATTTGTACCGAGATTTCTCTATTCTCCTGTTCAGGCGGCTGATGCAAGCATAGGAAGGATTCTCCACGACTGGTGTTTCATGTTTATGAGACCGGAAGATGTGTGTAAAGAGATGAGACCCTTGTTTGAAGAGAGTTCAGGTTTATAAAGGGGATGAAATCATATGGGAGTTTTACTTGGCGGACAGCTATCTTCCAGAATCTTTTCTTTGGTGTTGCTGGTATTCTTTCTTTTTGTCCCTTTTAGAGTGGGAGCAGATGAAATCATAAAAAAGGGTGAGGTTCTTAACCTGGAGAGATGCGTAGAGATAGCGCTGAAGAAACAACCGAACATTATTGCAGCGATGAATATAGTGAGTATAAATCAAAGCAGGGTAGGGCAGGCAAAGGCGAATTATTATCCACAGATAGATTTGTCATCAGGTTACAGTAAATCCTCTCCCTTTTCCAGCGCCAGCAGCCGTTCATCCGATGAATATTCAAGCGGTGTTAGTCTCAAGCAGAATATCTATGATTTTGGGAAAACCACTACACGTGTGGAGATTCAAAGGCTGAACCTGGATTCTTCCCGTTTAGACCTCGAGAACGTATCAGATCAGATAGTCTTTAACGTTAAACAGGCATACTATAGAGTATTGCAGGCAAAGAGGAACAGGGATGTTGCTGAGGAAGCTGTCAGGCAATTCAAAAAACACCTGGAACAGGCAAAGGGATTTTATGAAGTCGGCACAAAACCAAAATTTGATGTTACGAAGGCAGAAGTGGATTTGAGTAATGCAAAACTGAATCTGATAAAGGCTGAAAACGCGATCAAGGTATCAAGGGTAATACTTAGCAATACAATGGGGATGCCTGATGCCACAGAATACAGTCTGGTGGATAATCTTACATTTGTGAGATACGATATTACACTTGAAGACATGCTGAAAACGGCATACAATAAAAGACCCGATCTTACATCAATCCTCATAAAGAAGAAGGCAGCAGAGGCATCGATAGAGATGTCAAAGAAGGACTATTATCCTACTCTATCAGGAAATGCAACTTACGGCCGGGTTGGTGAAAGGTTTCCCCTGGAGGACAGCTGGAATGTTGGTATGACTATATCATTTCCAGTATTCAGTGGCTTATCAACCAGATACCAGGTGGAAGAGGCAATGGAAAATCTTAATGTTCTGAAGGCAAATGAAGAGGCATTAAAGCAGGGGGTAGTCCTTGAGGTTCAGCAGGCCTATTTGAACCTCAAAGATGTAGAGGAAAGAATTCCCACAGCAGAACTTATTGTTAAACAGGCAGAGGAAAACCTTGAGATGGCAAACGGCAGGTATGCCGCAGGTGTAGGAAATCCCATTGAGGTAACGGATGCAGAAGTGTCATTAAGCAATGCGAAGACAGCCTATATCCAGTCACTTTATGATTATAAAGCTACACGGGCAAGTCTTGAGAAAGCGATGGGGATACGATGAAAAAAATAATCATTATTAGCGGAATAATTATTATCATTGTTATTGCCGGATTTGTTTTATTCAGAGACAGAGGAAATGAACCGAAATTCGGAACTGATAAGATTATCAGAGGTGATATAGAAATGGCAGTTAGCGCCACAGGTACAGTAAACCCTGTGACCACTGTCCTTGTTGGCACACAGGTGTCAGGCACGATAAAAGAATTATATGTGGATTTCAATTCTCCTGTAAAGAAAGGCAAGATGATAGCCCGGATAGACCCGGCTCTATTTGAGGCACAGGTGAATCAGGCAAAGGCAAATTCCCTTTCGGCTAAAGCAAATCTGGAGAAAGCCAGGGCAACACTTGTTGATGCAAAGAGGGCAATGGACAGGAATAAGGAGCTGTTTTCAAAAAATCTTATTGCGAGGAGTGATCTCGATACGGCAGAAACAAATTATGAAACTGCAAACGCCTCGGTAAGCGTAGCAAAATCTCAGGTCGCCCAGACAGAAGCAGCCTTGAGCCTTGCAGAGACAAACCTTCAGTATACGAAAATAGTATCCCCTGTAGATGGTATTGTCGTATCGAGGAATGTGGACGTTGGGCAGACTGTTGCTGCCAGCTTTCAGACACCGACACTGTTTAGCATTGCACAGGACCTTACAAAAATGCAGATTGATACGAGTGTGGATGAGGCGGATATAGGGAATCTAAAAGTCGGACAGGATGTTCAATTTACTGTAGATGCCTATCCAGAGATTACTTTTAAGGGCAGGGTATGGCAGGTAAGGAACGCTCCAATAACAGTTCAGAATGTTGTAACCTATGATGTAGTAGTTAAAGTAAGTAATCCTGAGTTTAAGCTTAAACCCGGAATGACTGCCAATGTATCCATAATCGTATCAATAAAAAAAGATGTGTTAAAGATCCCGAATGCTGCCTTGCGGTTCAAGCCATCGGGGAAAGGTATGCCAGTATCTGAAAAGAAAGGTCCCGGTGTATGGATACTTGAAGAGAATAAACCAAAGCGTATTCCGGTTTCTTTGGGAATAAGTGACGGAAACTATACGGAACTCATTGCAGGGAGGATAATGGAGGGGCAGAAAGTAATAGTAGAGTCTCTGTCAAAGACGAAGGTACAGTCCGGAAGTAGCAGTTCTGGAACGCGTGGGCCAAGGATGTTCTAATATGGCAATTATCGAGGCACAGGAAATCACGAAAGTCTATAGTCTTGGTGATATCGATGTGAATGCACTCACAGGTGTGTCATTAGCAATAGAGAAAGGTGAATTTGTCGCAATAATGGGACCGTCAGGGTCCGGAAAATCAACCTTTATGAATATTCTGGGATGTCTTGATAAACCGACGAGCGGCAAGTATCTTTTAGAAAATATTGATATCAGCGATCTTGATAGAGACAAACTGGCGGCCATAAGGAACAAAAAAATAGGTTTTGTTTTTCAGGGATTCAACCTGCTTCCTAGGACGTCTGCATTCGAAAATGTTGAACTCCCGATGCTCTATGACGGCATATCTGCAAAGGAGAGGAAAGAGAAGGCGTTAGAAGCTCTCAAAAAAGTAGGCCTGGAAGATAGGGGGAACCATCATCCTAATCAGCTTTCAGGCGGACAACAGCAAAGGGTAGCAATAGCGAGGGCATTGGTAAATAACGCCCCCATAATATTTGCAGATGAACCGACGGGCAATCTCGACACAAAGACGAGTGTCGAGATAATGAAGATATTGGTGGAACTGAATACACAATCAAACATTACAATAATACTGGTAACCCATGAGGACAATATCGCAGCGTACAGCAGGCGGATAATAAAATTCCTGGATGGACGTGTTACCAGCGATGAAAAGTGGGAAGATCATGATAAATATACCTTCAACATTTAGAATATCCTTCAGGGCCTTAAAAGTGAACAAGATGCGTTCTGCCCTCACAATGTTAGGAATTATCATTGGGGTGGCCGCCGTTATTACTATGCTTGCTGTGGGTACAGGTGCAAGCCAGAAGATATCTGAGCAGATTTCTAGTGTAGGGAGCAATCTCCTCATAATTCTTCCCGGAGCTACCACATCAGGGGGGGTTAGAATGGTAATAGGGTCACAACCCACCCTAACTATGAGTGACGCGGAGGCAATAGAGAAGGAATGCCATGCCGTCTCGTATGTTGCCCCTGTTCTCAACGGGGTAGCACAGGTTGTTTATGGACATCAGAATTGGTCAACAGGCATAACAGGGACAACCCCGAGTATGCTGATTGTCAGGGACTGGCCGCTTGCTTCGGGCAGGGCCTTTACGGATCGGGATGTCAGGAGTGCTACAAAAGTGTGTTTATTGGGACAGACCGTTGTGGATGGACTTTTTGGAGATATAGACCCGGTTGGTCAGATTATCCGGATCAAAAATGTCCCTTTTATAGTTATCGGTGTTCTTGCAAAAAAAGGGCAGTCTCCACAGGGTCAGGACCAGGATGATAGCATTTATGTCCCTGTCTTTGGAACCGCATTCCCTGGAATGGTAAGGATAATTATGGTGAAGACAAAGAGCACCGAAGACCTTGCACTGGCAGAGAAACAGGTGAATGATCTTCTCAGACAGAGGCATCACGTCGGCCAAAAACAGGAGAATGACTTCAATGTCAGAAATATCACACAGATGATGCAGGTAGCAGAACAGTCTGCAAGGGTAATGACTCTATTGCTTGGTTCCATTGCATCAATCTCTCTCCTTGTTGGAGGTATTGGAATTATGAATATTATGCTTGTCTCGGTTACAGAAAGGACAAGGGAGATAGGGATACGGATGTCTGTTGGTGCAAAGACATGGGATATAAGGCTCCAGTTTATAATCGAGGCGGTTACATTATCATTGATCGGTGGGATAGTCGGAATTGTTCTTGGGGTATCTGGTTCAAAGGCGCTGGGTATTCTTGCGGGTTGGCCTACAGTAGTATCACCCCTTGCCATCCTCCTCTCTTTTGGTTTTTCTGGATTGGTAGGAGTCTTTTTCGGGTTTTATCCTGCCTATAAGGCATCGCTTTTTAACCCTATAGATGCATTGAGGCATGAGTAGGTTCCGGGCTCGTAATGAGGTTGAAATGCTGCTATTAATAGTTTACGCCGTTGTTTAAATAGGGTTTATAAATGGAATAAATTTACACCAGGAAAATGGATGAGTAATTGGTTAAGGATACGGGCAAAGGGTGTCAAAATAACAAGGAGCATATGATGGGCATGTCCAA
>WOUX01000129.1:0-908 GCA_009773075.1 bacterium
GTGGATATGTCTTTGGTGGAGATTTGCCAGACCAGTGTCCTGTCTGCAAGGCAACGAAGGAAAATTTTAAGAGGGTTGCTTGATTCAAGGGATTTGGGGTCAGAAACGTATTTTCAGATGAAAGGAGAGGGATATGTTGTTCTTTTCTGGAGGTGAGATAATCGAGGTGGCATTACAGATCGAAAGAAACGGCCTTGCCTTCTATCGATCCATGGCCGGCTCTACAGAGCATGGAGATGTTAAAAACCTATTTAACCATCTGGCAGATGAGGAAGAAAAACACATAAAGAGCTTTCAGTCTCTTTATAAATACTTCAAGGACTACAAGCCTACTATCAGGGATGAGGAAGAATACTATGACTACATTCGTATGCTGGCAGCGATGAATGTGTTTACGAAAAAAGAGGGCATACATGAGGTGCTAAATAAGGTAAAGGACAAGAAGGATGCCCTGGATATGGCTATAGGGTTCGAAAAGGAGTCTATACTCTTCTTTGTGGGGATAAAGGGTTTAGCCCGAGAACCACAAAGGGATGCAATTGAAGAACTTGTTCATCAGGAACAGGAACATTTGAGAAAGCTTTTCCTCTTAACCAGAGACAACAACAGGTAGTGTCGGTTGTCCGTTGTCAGTGGTCAGTTGTAGGTTAAAATTGAAATAAAATGCGAAAGAAAGGGGGATTTTATGAAATTAAAGGGGAGTAAAACAGAGAGAAATATCTTGACTGCCTTTGCGGGCGAGTCGCAGGCCCGAAACCGTTATACCTACTTTGCCAGCCAGGCAAAGAAGGAAGGGTTCGAACAGATAGCGTTTATTTTCGAGGAGACCGCCAATCAGGAAAAGGAACACGCCAAACGGCTCTTCAAGCTTCTCAAAGGAGGGGATGTGGAGATACAGGCTGCCTTTC
>WOUX01000129.1:970-5422 GCA_009773075.1 bacterium
GTGAAAACTACGAGTGGACAGACATGTACCCTTCATTTGCCAAAGTTGCAGGGGATGAGGGATTTGCGGATATCGCCAAGATATTCCAATCAATAGCCGTTGCTGAAAAGCAACACGAGAAACGCTACCTTGGACTCCTTGCCAATATCGAAGCAGGTAGAGTCTTCAAGAAAGACAAGGCTGTGGTTTGGCGCTGCCGTAATTGCGGCTACCTACATACGGGAACCTTGGCACCGGATAAATGTCCGGCATGTGACCACCCCCAGGCCCACTTCGAACTCCTGGTAGAAAACTGGTAGAACCACTAAACATTATTGTTTTTTAAGGAGGGTAAGACGCCCAATGGAGAACCTTTAAGTAACAGATGGCTTAACTGCAAAAAAGGATTTCAGAAAAGAGAGGTAGGTATGAAAATAGATGAACTTCGGGACATTATAGACTTTGCTATAGAAAAGGAGCAGGAGGCTGTTGACTTTTACAATCTCCTCTCGGGCAGAGTGAAAGTAAAGCCTATAACAGAGGAACTGCGTAAAATAGCGGCGGTAGAAGAGAGCCACAGGGACCGGCTCAAGAAGATGGATGTCTCCAGTTATTTCCAAAAAGTGGTGAAACCTGTACAGAATCTCAAGATAGCAGATTACCTGGTGGATAAGGAGCCTTCGCCAGATATGAAATGGCAGGACCTCCTGCAGATAGCTATGCGTAGAGAATTAGCATCCATGCATCTTTACACGGATTTAGCAAAGCTCATCACGGATTCACCTTCAAGGCAACTCTTTGAAAATCTTGCTGCCGAAGAAGGGGCCCATAAACTCTTCTTTGAAAAGTTATGGGACGAGGAGGTTCTGACGGATAACTGAACTTTTATTAAGATGTCGTCTCGACCGAAAGGAGATGATCTTTTTAACTCGCCTTATAAATAAGATTTCTCGTTTCACTTGAAATAACAGTATTGGGATATTATTTACAAAATGCTTTACTAATTCAGAAAGGAGAACGGCCATGACAAAAAGGTTAGAGATTTACAAATGTGAAATCTGTGGAAACATTGTGGAGATGGTTCATGAAGGAAAAGGTGAGTTGGTGTGCTGCGGGCAGCCCATGAAGCTTTATGTAGAGAACACAACCGATGCAGCCAGGGAAAAGCATGTCCCTGTAGTTGAAAAGACCAAGAGTGGCTTCAAGGTGAAAATCGGAAGCGTTCCCCACCCTATGGAGGAAAAACACTTCATCGAATGGATCGAAGTAATTGCAGACGGTAAGGCATACCGCCAATTTTTGAAGGCAGGGGAAACACCCGAAGCTGTCTTTTGCATTGATGCAGAAAAAATAACGGCCCGGGAGTACTGTAATCTGCATGGTCTGTGGAAGGCATAAAAAACGGGACGTGCACGTTCCCTTTATCTAAATATAGAAAAGAAAGCCTCATCATGAACAACAAGATAGACAAAAAAGCCCTCTGGGACCTCAGCTATGGAATGTACATTGTCTCGTCAGGGTTTAACGGCAGGCAGAGTGGACAGGTGGCGAACACAGTTTTTCAGATAACGGCAGAGCCGGCCCGCATCGCTGTCAGTATCAACAAAGGCAATCTCACCCATGAGTATATCTCAAAGAGTGGTTTATTCACCGTTTCCGTTCTGGATGAGTCCACGCCAATGACATTTATCGGGCTTTTCGGCTTTAAGTGCGGCCGGGACATTGACAAATTCTCCCAGTGCGCCAAGGTAAAAATTGGGAGCACGGGCTGTCCCATGGTCATGGATCATGCCCTTTCCGTAATTGAAGCCAGAGTGTTCAGCCAGATTGATGTGGGTACTCATACCGTCTTCCTTGCCGATGTTGTTTCCGCTGAAGTTATTCAAAAAGGCAAACCACTTACCTACGCTTACTACCAGGAAATCAAAAAGGGTAAGTCCCCAAAAAATGCACCCACTTATAGGTCTGATACCGGGGAAGAAAAATGACGGCTTATTGAGATGGCATGTTGAAAAAGAGCACAGGGAGAACGACTCTAAAGCGCAGGATTTTAAGCCTGGTAAAATTACCGGATTTTGATCAGGCACTGGATAAATTATCTAAACTGCCTCCTCGTCGGGTCATCAATTCCCTTTTTGCATCCCTGTGCACCGATGATGAAGAGATGAAGTGGAGGGTGGTCAGTGCTATGGGCTTTATGGTTTCTAATATTGTCGCAAAGGATATGGAGTCAGCCCGCACGATAATGCGCCGCCTCATGTGGAGTCTAAACGACGAATCCGGAGGAATAGGGTGGGGGGCACCGGAGGCAATGGGCGAGATTATGGCATGCAACGAAGGTCTGGCGGAGGAATTTGCCCATATCCTGCTTTCTTATATTCGAGAAGATGGGAATTACATAGATTATCAACCATTGCAGCGGGGTGTCGTGTGGGGCATAGGAAGGCTGGCCCAGGTGAAACCGGAGATATTGCGAGAGAAAGATGCCACCCGTCTCCTTTGCCCCTGCCTGGGATCATCAGATGCTACGGTTAGGGCTCTGGCCGCATGGGCTATGGGATTGCTTGGTGTCGAAGATGGCCGTTCACAGCTTGAAGCTCTCTTGACTGATAATGCGGAGGTACATCTCTATAGAGACCGGCACCTCGGTGTTCGACGGGTTAGCGAGATGGCTCGCGAAGCCCTGGGTGCTGATGAGGTAATTGCTTCCAAGTCGCTGATTATCCGGAGACAAGGGACAACGTTTAAGAAGGAATAAAGTATACTAGGCCATCGGTGAGCAGCGTTATTCCGAGGCAGGCTGTCAGTCCGCTGAATTCATTCTCAATACGATGAGGAAAGAGTAATATGGCAATAACACAAAGTCCTATAGGAGGTATAAATGCGAAAAATTTTAATAGGATTGATCGCTTTTGTGATTGCACAAACGGACACCGCTCAGTCGGACGAGCAGCAGAGGTTCGCCAAAGGAAAAGAGCTTTTCGAGACGACGTGTTCGATATGCCACTCGATACAAATGCCATTAAATAAAAATTACGATCAACAGAAGTGGAACAAAGTCGTCAACAAGATGGCTGAGAAGATGAAACATAAACATAAACATAAACGGCTAGACGAGTTGACGGACGAAGGGAAAGGGCTGATTGTCAATTATCTCGTCAATGCGATACCGCCCAAAAAGTAGCTTTTGGTTTTCATGGAATTGACCCTGATAAAAGACATCTTAGCCAGCACACTATTATTGGTCGCCATCTGGATGGTTATCTTGATATGGGCGATAGCCTTCGGTAAAAAACCTCCCAAAGATGCAGCACAGCGTAGAAAACTGCACTGTCTGGCTAGCCGCATAGCGCTCGTAATTTTGATATTACTCGAGGTGTTGGGCATCATCGTATCCGATTTCTTCCGAGATATTTATGGGACAAAAACGGTCGCACACATAATAATTGGTAACTCGATCACCGCCGTCATCATAGTAAAAATAGCTGTTAGGCGAAGGTTTAAAAATTATTATAAGTATTTAAAGTGGCTCGGATTGTACGCTCTCACCGCAACGTTAGTGGTGTGGACACTGATGGTCGGGATAAAGGCTTTTTAATTAGAGCTTTCAAAAAAGGCAGTAAAAGACTATAAGATTTAACCATATATGAACAACTTTTGAATTGCCTGCCCTGACATAATAGGGGTTTACAAAAAGAAAAAAGGGATTATATTAAGAAAATAGACTAAAGGACGATAGTCTAACAACTAATCGAATTAGCTAGGGTGGTTATAATGGATTTAAATATATGGAGGTGGAAGAGATGTATTCAGAGGTAGTAATGGACCATTTTAAGAATCCCCGCAATGTTGGGGAGATGAAGGATGCGGATGGGATAGGAGAGGTTGGAAATCCTGTCTGTGGTGACATGATGAACATTTACATCAAGGTTAAGGATGACCGTATTGAGGATATCAAGTTTTTGACCTTTGGGTGTGGGGCAGCCATTGCTGTTTCCAGTATGCTCACAGAGATGGCCAAGGGTAAGACTATAGAAGATGCCAGGAAGATCACCAACAAATCGGTAGCTGAGGCTCTTGAAGGTTTACCCAAAAACAAGCTTCATTGTTCCAACCTGGGGGCAGATGCCCTTCAACTGGCCATAAAGGACTATGAAGACAAAAAGGCAGGCAAGGTTAAGTCTCCTTCAAGGGTAGAAGACAAGCATGAGCATACCAAAGGAGACACCTGTCGGTGTCCTTACTGCGATACCGACTTAGGAGAGGGGATGGAGTTTTGTTCAAACTGTGGTAAGGAGATAAATGGCAGTCATTGAATCTTTGTAAGGAGACTTTAAAGTGAAGACCATAAACTTAGACTACATATCGGCCAATCCCCTCTTGCCGGAGGTTCAGGATACCATGATCGAAGCTATCAAGAAAAACCATGGTAATCCTTCCAGCCCCCACCAATTAGGTGAACAGGCAACAGAG
>WOUX01000130.1 GCA_009773075.1 bacterium
CCAGAAGGATACCCGGGTTACATATCAGAAGCCAGTAGTATGGCGCAATTAGCAGGCGATCTTAGACTTCCATCCAGGGATATTGTAATTGAAAGAAAGTCTAATCGTACTTATGAAAGCGCTGTTATGGTAAAAAAGATAATGGATAATTTGGGGTTTAAGGATGCTGTTCTTGTAACCTCTTCATACCACATGCTAAGGTCAAAACTCACCTTTGAGCATGCGGGTGTTGTGGTTTATCCGGCATCTACTGCCCCCATTGAAAAATATATTACCAGTCCTGTCCAACGACTTCTTCTCTTTCAAACAGCCCTACATGAATACCTAGGATTGGCATACTACAAATGGAAGGGATGGATTTAGATACGATTTATTTTTGTATATCTACCGTATCCTGAATGCATTTGTACCCCTGCATTCAGGATACGGATATGAATGGGTTTATATCACACCCGTTGCTCCCATAGCACAGATAACCTGCCCGGTCACAAAGTATGAATCATCAGAGGCAAGAAAGATAACCGTGGGGGCAACGTCTTCGGGCTGTCCCATTCTCTGAATTGTAGATGTAGAAGCAAGTTGCTTATAAAGCATTTCCTTTACTTTATCAGGCATTGACTCCGTCATGGTTGTCTGGGCTGCAGGAGCTACCGCATTAACGCAAATCCCACGTCGTGCCAACTCTTTAGCATTGGACAGAGTCAACCCTACAATACCCGCCTTGGCCGCACTGTAATTCGCCTGACCTACATTACCATAGAGTCCTGCTGAAGAGGTAATGTTGACAATCCTGCCTTTTATATTGTTCTCTATCATATACTTCACTGCGGCTTGAGTATTGAGGAAGGTGCCTTTTAAATGCACGGTTATAACATCGTCCCATTGTTTCTCTTCCATCTTATGGAGCAATGAGTCTCTGATTATACCGGCATTATTGACCAGTATGTCCAGCCTACCAAATTCTTTTACAGCCGTACTGACCAACTTTTCAGCTACTTCCTTTGTTCCTACTCCACCTACAACTGCTACAGCTTTCCCACCACTGGATTTTATCTCTTTTACCACTTCATTAGCGGAGTCGTCCACATCATTCACCACTATGAATGCACCTTCCTTGGACATAGCTAGAGCAAAACCCCTACCCAATCCTCTGCCCGATCCAGTAATTATTGCTACTTTACCATTCAGCTTTCCCATTTTCAGACCTCCTTTATTATTTGATGAAACGTAAATTTATGCCAATATCGTTTTTGCATATCACCTTTAGTTGTTTATTTCGAAAAAAAGAATTCCTTTGAAGCAAACATCAACAGGATAATATTAGTAAATTTACCATTTAAAAAACCGTGGGTCAATAAAATTAAATTTGCTCTCACGGGACACAGGCTAAAAAAATATTGACAATGTATGGAATATGATTTAAATCTTTAACCTCATTTAATTTAAAAGGTAGGATACAGGATGAAAGGATATATAGAGATTGATCAGGAGCTTTGCAAGGGGTGTCATATCTGCATAGCTTTTTGTCCGAAAGATTCAATTTCTCCGTCCGATAAACTGAATGCCAACGGCTACTCGCCGGTTCGCTTTAATAGTGATGGTGATTGTACTGGCTGTGCAACCTGTGCAGTTGTGTGCCCTGATGTGGTAATAGAGGTGTACCGTGGCTAAGGTTCTCATGTACGGAAATGCTGCAATTGGGGAAGCGGCCATTCGAGCCGGCTGCCAGTGCTATTTTGGCTACCCGATTACCCCTCAAAATGAACTTACCGAATATATGGCCACCAATTTAAGCAGAAGGAAAGGATGCTCCTTTGTTCAGGCAGAAAGTGAGGTCTCTGCCATAAACATGGTATACGGAGCCAGTCTGGCCGGAGTACGTACAATGACATCTTCTTCCAGTCCGGGAATCAGTCTGAAACAGGAAGGGATCTCCTATCTTGCCGCTTGCGAGCTTCCTGCTGTTATTGTCAACATTTCCAGAGGCGGACCCGGTTTGGGAAGTATATCCGCAGCCCAATCGGATTACTTCCAGTCTACCCGGGGCGGAGGTCATGGAGACTACCGTACAATAGTCCTGGCGCCATCATCAGTACAGGAATTAGCAGACCTAACTCACCGTGCCTTTGACCTTGCCGACAGGTACCGGATTCCAGTGATCATTCTGGGGGATGGTATGCTGGGGCAGATGATGGAGCCTTTGGAGTTTAAATATGATGCCCCATCAGAATTGCCGGTCAGAAGCGATGCACTGAGAGGAGCGAAAGGACGGCCAAGCAGAATTGTTAAAACCTTTACCTCAAGGCCGACGGAGTTGGAAGAGCTTAACTGGAGTCTGTTCAGAAGATACCGTTTGATCGAGAAAGAAGAAACCACTTATGAGATATATCTGGTCGAAGATGCTGAGTTGGTAGTAGTTGCCTTTGGAGCAGCAGCTCGAATTGCAAAAGGGGCGATAAGGAATGCACGGGCAAATGGTTTGAAGGTGGGAATGTTTAGGCCGATCACTCTCTGGCCGTTTCCTTATGAAAAAATCAGCGAATTGACTCAAACAACAAAACATTTTCTTGTCTTTGAGATGAACATGGGACAGATGATAGAAGATGTAAAACTGGCAGTGGAAGGGAAAAGGGAGATATCCTTTTACGGAAGGCCGGGAGGTGTAATTCCTACTCCTAGCGAGGTTCTTCGAGTAATCACCCGTCTTTATTATCAGAAAGGTCTAAAAACAGAGAAGTGAAGAAGGTATACAGACGACCTAAATCACTGAAGAGGGCTGCGTTCCATTACTGCCCGGGATGTGGGCATTCCATTGTTCACCGGCTCCTGACCGAGGTGTTCGACGAGATGAATATTCAGGACAAGGTCATCGGTATTCCACCTCCCGGATGCTCGGTTTTTGCATACCACTATCTTGATATTGATATGGCGGAATCGGCTCATGGGAGAGGGGCGGCTGTGGCCACGGGGCTTAAAAGGGCATATCCTGATGCACTGGTGTTCACTTATCAGGGAGATGGCGATCTGGCTGCTATCGGTACGGCTGAAACTATACATGCCGCCAACAGAGGGGAACGTATAACCTCTATTTTC
Source organism: bacterium (assembly GCA_009773075.1). Taxonomy (GTDB): domain Bacteria; phylum Desulfobacterota; class UBA8473; order UBA8473; family UBA8473; genus UBA8473. The sequence goes on from WOUX01000130.1 coordinate 3,094, forward strand.
ATCAACAACGCTGTTTACGGAATGACCGGGGGACAGATGGCGCCGACTACCCTTTCCAACATGAAGACTACTACCACCCCGTATGGACGAGATACGAGATTAGAGGGGTATCCTGTCAGGATGAGTGAGATGGTAGCTCTGGTCAAAGGCGCGGTTTATATCGAGCGGACTGCCGTGAATTCACCGGCCAATATCAAGAAGACTAAAAAGGCTATCCGCAAAGCCTTTCAAGCACAGATCGATGACCTTGGTTATTCTCTGGTAGAAATACTCTCTCCTTGCCCTACAAATTGGAAGATGAATCCGTTGGAATCATGGCAGTGGGTCGAAAACGAAATGACAAAGGAGTTCCCCCTGGGTTTAATTAAGGATGCTACTAGAACAAAAGACAGTACTGGTAAAAGAGATGCTGATTAAAACGATCTTTGCAGGTTTCGGTGGACAGGGCGTTCTCTCCATGGGGCTCAATCTGTCTCAGGCGGCAATGTCGGAGGGGAAACATGTAACTTACTTACCCTCTTATGGTGCCGAAGTTCGCGGCGGTACCGCCAATTGTACAGTAGCCATATCCGATGAAGAGATTGCATCTCCGGTCGCTTCCTCCCCGGATTTTGTGGTGGCCATGAATCAGCCTTCCCTGGTGCGATTTCAGAATCAGATCCAATCAGGTGGACTCCTATTCATCAATTCTTCTATAACGGAACCCGTCGTTTCAAGGGGTGATATTGAGGTTATAGAAGTTCCAGCAAGTGATATTGCTGAAGAACTCAAAAGTCCAAAGTCGGCAAATATGGTAATGATGGGGGCATTCAGCAAAAAGACTAATCTGGTTTTACTTTCCACTTTAATTGAAGTATTGAAAAATACTTTTAAGACTAAAAAAATGCTGATCGATATTAACAAAAAGGCATTAACGGCAGGGTACGATTTATTTTAGATGCTTTTCAATCGGGGGTGACCTATGAGTGTCAAACAGGTTTCTATTACTTTGGACAATATACCGGGCCAGTTTCTGCGTGTGAGCGAATGTCTGGGTGCCGAAGGAATCAATATCAGAGCTATTTCAGTGGCTGATACCTCCGAAGTCAGCACCGTGAGGTTTGTAACCGATAATCCTCAAAAGACCATAAATGTTTTAAAAAGCCATGGATATTCTGTGAGGGAACGAGATGTAATAGCGGTGGAAATCCCTGATCATCCCGGTGCCCTTCGAGCTGTGCTTAAACCCCTGAAGACGTCCAATATCAATGTTTTGTATCTTTACACCTTTTTGGGCAAGGGAGAGAGCTGACAGTCTATTGTTATTGTGGGAGTGGACAAGACAGAAGAAG
>WOUX01000131.1 GCA_009773075.1 bacterium
GGCACTGGCTGATAATGCCCATGTCATTATTCCAAAACCTCTCTGGATAGAGGAGGATGGAACATATACCTCTCTGGATGGCACAGAATTCAGCTACAGGAAAAAGGTGCTTAATTCTCCCGAAGGGGTAAAGGGGTCATGGCAAACCATGGTGGCTCTGGCTGATCGAACCAAATTTCGTCCTGACTTCAAAACATGGAAAGAGCTACGTAAAAAGGTAGAAAAAGAGATGGAACTTGGCCCATTTTTAATGTATTAGTAGGGGCGGGGTTATTCATGAGTTTTTTGTGATACCATGGGGTGTCTGAACAGGAGGGACAAATGAGCACGGGAAGAGACATACTTATAATCGAGGATGACAGGGATGTAGTCAACTCTCTTCGTATCATCCTGGAAAGCAATGATTTTACAGTAAGATACGCTTATAATGGAAAGGAGGGGTATGCGAAAATAAAGGAAAAGACACCGGATCTTATCATCCTGGACGTAATGATGAGCACAGACACAGAGGGATTTGATCTCGCATACAAACTCAGAGATGATCCTCAGTATAGGAACATTCCCATCATCCTGGAAACAGGCTTTACTCAAAAGATGGCGGAAGAAGGCCCTGAAAGGTTTCAGCATATACTTGGCGAAAGCTGGCCGGTCTCGTACTTTATGGAAAAACCGGTAGATCCTGAAAAATTGCTTTCAACAGTCCAGTCCATTCTCAAGGGGGGTAGATAAACCCCGTTAGAGGGTTCGGAAGGGTATCTTCTTCTACACTCCGTTAGCAAATATCATTTACTGATGAGGTGTTCCGTCTCCGCCCTGAAGGATGGGGCTTTCTAACGGGGTAAATGCTATCCGGGTAGAAAGAGGTTAATAGAAATCATCTTTTTTGTTGGAGGAAACTGATGAAGAAGAGTATTTTTGTACTGGTTATAACTTTGGTTATATCTTTGACTTTATTCTATGCTCATCCTGTTAACGCTGAAGTACGAGGGGTGACAAGTGATTCTTTAAAATTGGGTCTTATATGTGACATGACGGGTCCGGCTACGGACATCTGGGTGCCGGTCACCGATGCTGTAAAAACTAGGGTTAGGTATTTAAACGATCAAGGAGGGGTACATGGCAGAAAGATAAAACTCGTCGTTGAGGATGATAGGTTTAGTATCCCAATCGCATTGGCAGCGTTCAAAAAGCTTTTGCACAGAGATAAGATATTTGCGCTTATCGGTGCGTCCGGGCAAGGACAGACTTATGCTATTATTCCCCAAGTGGAGAAGGAAAAGATACCTTTGTTTGCTGTTGTCGCCGATTCAAAATATGTCATTCCATCTAGACGGTATATTTTTGCTATATTGCCTTTCTACTCTGATCAGGTAAAGATATTTTTCGAATACCTTTGGAAAGATCTAAAGGTAAAGAACCCCAAGATAGCCTTTCTCTATATGGACTCTGCATCGAGCAAGCCACTTGTACCTCTCGTCCGGAAGCTAGCGAATGAATATGATGCTTCTCTCGCGGAAATAATCATACCCATTGCCGGTCTTGATATGACCTCTGAGGTGCTCCGTTTAAAGAGAGAAAACCCTGATTATATCCTTATTAACGGCTATATAGGCAATACTGCGTCAGTGCTAAAAGCTGCAAAGGGGTTTATATTTAAAAGGCCCTTTATAGTCACACAATATGGAGCTGCTGACACGACTATAGCGTTAGCAAAAGGGGCGGCGGCGGATCTGATGGGGATCAACTGCTTTGGATCCTATAAGGACGACAGCCCGGGAATGAAGAAAGCAAGAGAGATAAAAGAGAGGTACGATCCTGGGTCAGGGCATCAGGGCTCAGATTATGTGCAAGGCTGGTTTCTTGGATTGTTAATGGAAGAAGGCCTGAAAAAAGCCGGAAGAAACTTAAACGGAGAAACCCTGATACAGGGATTGGAAAATATAAAAGGCTTGGATACTCAGGGTGTCTGCGGAACCATCGATCTCAGCACCACCGATCATAAAACGATAGAATACCATAGGATACTTAAGGCTAATATAGAGAAGACACTCTTTGTCCCAGTTACAGACTGGAGGAAGGCTGATTAGTGACGGAAATATCTCCCCGCCCGCACTTGAGGAATAGAATCAAAGGGGTCGATTTTATTTAAGCAGTAAAAGCTATCTAGCTAGGAAGAGGTTAATAGAAATCATTTTGTTTATTGTAGGAAAAAAAATTATGAAAAAAGTTGTTTTCGTACTGGTTGTAACTTTGGTTATATCTTTGACCTTATTCTGTGCTCATCCTGTTAACGCTGAAGTACGAGGGTTGACAGATAAGGAGGTAAGGATCGGGGTTATTGCCACCATGACAGGCCCTGCAGCAAATCTTGGTGCCCAAATAGCTGAGGCAGCGAGGACTTATGTCAGATATATCAACGATCACGGTGGTATCAATGGGAGACAGTTGAGTTTAACTGTAGAGGATGACCGTTATTCAATTCCACCTGCCATTGCTGCCTTTAAGAAGCTGGTTTACAAAGACAGGGTATTCGCCATGATGGGACCTGGGTCTGCTAGTTGCCTTAATGTTTTATGGAAACACATTGAGAAAGAGAAGTTGCCAACCATGGCACATGTAACACCTGAGATCGCTTTTATCCCTGTAAAGAGGCATATATTTGCTGCCATGGATATCTATCCAGGCCAGGTGAAGGTTCTTATAGATTATATGATCAAAGACTTTAAGTTGAAGGATCCCAGGGTTGCAGTAGTATATGCTGACACTGAGGCTGGGAAGATTGATCTTGCATCTACAATAGAGAGGCTTAAGAGATACAATTTAACGCCTGTAACAAAGGAGGTACTGAACCCTGGTGCTATTGATGCCAGCTCCCAGGTGATGAGCATAAAAAGGTACCAAGCAAATGTCGTAGCCCATGTCGGGACTATTCCGACAACAACCGTTCTTCTGCTTAGGGATTTAAAGAAGTACGATTTAAAGATACCGGTCTTTGGCAGTTGGGGTGCGATGCTTACGGAGGATATAAACTTACTTGGTGAAGCAGCAAACCAATTCTACTCTATCCACGCCGTATCTCAGTGGTACGATGAAGTGCCCGGGGTGAAAACCATAAGAAAAATAACATTCCAATATCGCCCCGGAACAGAAAAAACCATCCCTCGGGGTAGTACGTACACGCAATGCTGGCTCTGTACTAACATGCTAGCAGAGGGTTTAAAAAGGGCTGGAAGGAACCTCAACGAAGAAGCCCTGATAAGTGCCCTTGAGGGTATCAAGAACTACGATACTGGTGGAATCTCTGGTCCTATCACCTATAGTTCTGCCAGCCATAAAGGCGGGGATTCCTGGAAGATATATAAGGCCGACCCCATCGGCCGAAAATGGGTCCCTTTGACCGACTGGCGGACTGCTGAGTAGTGATTAGTGGTTGAGAAATAGAACCAAAGGGTTTGATTTTATTATGCCACATAAAACACCAGACTCCTGTCTGGTGATGGAGTGGCTGCCCGAAGGGCTCGAGCGAAGCTTGAAAAGAAAGAAACCGCCGACTCCTGTCGGCGGAGTTTCACTTGGAGGAAAAAAAATTATGAAAAAAGTTGTTTTCGTACTGGTTGTAATTTTGCTTACAGTTTTGACTTTGTTTTGTGCTCATCCTGTTAACGCTGAAGTACGAGGGGTGACAGATAAAGAAATAAAAATAGGCACAATTGCTCCTATAACTGGCCCTGCAGGGAGTCTTGGTACTCTCTGGGCTGAATCAATAAGGACCTATATCAAGCATATTAACGATAACGGTGGTGTCAATGGGAGACAGTTGAATTTAATTGTAGAAGACGACCGTTATGCGATTCCAGCTGCCATTGCTGCTTTTAAGAAGCTGGTTTACAAAGATAGAGTATTCACCATGATGGGACCTGGGTCTGCTAGTTGCCTTAATGTCTTGTGGAAACACATTGAGAAAGAGAAGCTGCCAACTATGTCCGGTGTAATGCCTGAGATTGCTTTTGTCCCTTCTAAGAGGTATATATTTGGTGGTATGGACACCTATGCAAATCAAACGAGGGTTCTCATCGATTATATAATTAGAGACTTTAAATTGAAAGAACCCAAGGTTGCCCTGGTTTATCCTGATACTGATAACGGAAAGATGGAGCTTGTAGCTGCAATAGAGAGACTTAAGAGATACAATATAACACCTGTAACAAAAGAGGTATTAGCCCCTGGCGCTATTGATGCCACAACTCAGGTGATGAGTATAAAAAGGTACCAAGCGAATATCATAGTCCATGCTGGAGGTATTACCTCAACAACTATTGTTCTGCTCAGGGATTTAAGAAAGATGGGATTAGAGATACCGGTTTTTGGTGCTTGGAGTACAATGCTTTCAGAGGAAATAAATGCTATTGGTAAA
>WOUX01000132.1 GCA_009773075.1 bacterium
AAGCGTTGACATAAAGACATCGCCCTATCCTGGTTTCCCAACGGACATGCAGGCCCAGATCATGGTATTGATGTGTTTTGCAAATGGGACAAGTGTAATTTCTGAGACAGTCTTTGAAAACAGATTCATGCACGTTAGTGAACTTAGAAGGATGGGGGCAGATGTTAGGATTGAGGGACGCAGCGCTATTGTAAAGGGCGTTTCTGGTTTAAATGGAGCCCCTGTTATGGCAACCGATCTTAGGGCAAGCGCCTCCCTCATTTTAGCCGGTCTTGCGGCAGAAGGAAAAACAGAGATATCAAGGATATATCATATAGATAGGGGATATGAACGTATAGTTGAAAAACTTTCGAATTTAGGGGCAGATATAAAAAGAGTGAAGGATTAATAAGGAACCCATGATGGCGAAGATACTAGTAGTTGATGATGAACCAAGTATGCTTGAATTTTTAAAGATTATGCTGAAAAAAGAGGGGTATGATGTTGACTGTACCACCAGTGGCAAAGAGGCAATAGAGTTTTGCAAGGAACTCTCATACGATATGGTGATAACGGACATAAAGATGCCAAAGATTACCGGCATGGATGTTCTGCATCGGATCAGGGAGATAGCCCCTGAAACTGTTATCATTTTAATTACTGCCTATGCTGCCATGGAAACCGCTATTGAGGCTATGAAGGAGGGTGCCTATGATTATATCACCAAGCCGTTCAAGGTTGACGAGATAAAATCAATTATTAAAAATGCGTTAGAAAGCAAAAGGCAGTATAGAGAAAACACCTTACTCCCGGGTGAATTTGAAAATAGTTACAAATTTGGCAGTATTAACCTGGTTGGAAAAAGCAAAGAAATGATGAAGGTTTACAACCTTATCCAAAAGCTCTCTCAGACCAAGTCAAATGTCTTGATCTATGGAGAGAGTGGGACAGGTAAAGAATTAGTAGCCAAAGCTATTCACTATAACGGTTCTCGAAAGAATTCCCCCCTTTTAACTATTAACTGCGGTGGTGTTCCTGAGAGTTTACTTGAAAGTGAACTGTTTGGTCACAAAAAAGGATCTTTTACCGGGGCATTATACAATAAAGCTGGACTGTTCGAGGCAGCTGATGGAGGGACAATTTTCCTGGATGAGGTGGGTGATCTTCCTTTACCAATACAGATTAAGTTGCTGAGGGTAGTCCAGGATAAAACCTTTAAGCCAATTGGCGAAACTGAGGAGATCTCTGTAAATGTCAGGATAATCTCAGCAACAAACAAGGATTTGGAGGACAAGGTTATTCAAGGTGAGTTTAGGGAAGATCTATTTTATCGTTTAAATGTAATCCAGATCAGAATACCACCTTTAAGAGATAGAAAAGAGGACATCCCGATCTTGGTCCATTATTTTTTAGAAAGGTACTCAAACGAACTGGGCAAAGATATAAAAAGAATATCCTCTTATGCAATGGAATTCCTGTTAAACTACAATTTCCCCGGAAATGTAAGAGAACTAGAGACAATCATAGAAAGAAGTGTTGCTTTAGAGACCCCGAGCATTGTCTTGCCTGAGAGTTTAGCCCTTGCTGAATTCAAAAACGGTCACGAAAAATCGGAAAAAGAAATAAAGATAGAAGTCCCCCCTGAAGGGCTGGATATGGAAGCAGTCTTAGAAAATCTGGAGAAGAACATACTGCTGGACACCCTCAAGAAGACCCATGGAGCTAAGAAGAAGGCAGCGGAATTGCTCAATATCAATTTGAGGTCCCTCCGTTATAAATTGGAAAAACATGGGATCAGGAATACCGAAGATGACTATTAGGCAGGGTTTAGATACCAGGAACCCCCAAGCAGAAGATGTCCAAAAAGAATTCCTGAAGAAGCTTCATTGGTTGATGCTCCTGAGGGTGGTGGTTATCACCTTTCTCCTTGGCATCACTATACTGATCCAACTTAAACAAACCCCATCGTATCTTACCCCTTTTTTAATATATCTATATATAGTTATCGTAATCATCTACTTTTTGACCTTCATTTATGCCTTTATAATAAACAGGATTAAGAACCTCCCGTTCTTTGCCTACCTACAGATTATACTGGATATATTTCTTATTACATTCCTGATCTATTCCACCGGGGGAAAAGAAAGTATCTTCTCTTTTATGTATACCATTTCCATCATTACAGCCAGTATTCTTGTATATAGAAAGGGAGGGGTTCTTGTTGCCTCTTTATGCAGTATACTATACGGTGGACTTTTAGACCTGGAGTTTTATGGGGTAATCCACCCTGTTTCGAGTAAAGTATTTGAACCCAGAGATTATCATAGTACTGACCTATTTTACTCTATCTTGATGAATATTACTGCCTTTTACCTGGTTGCATTTTTAAGCAGCTTGCTTTCGGAGCAGGCACGAAGATCGGGAAGGGAGTTACAAAAGAAACAGGTTGACTTTGATCAGCTGGAGGCACTGAACAGAAACATAGTCCAGAGCATTAACAGTGGCTTATTAACCACCGATCTAGAGGGTAAGGTTACCTTTTTCAATAAGGCGGCTGAGGAGATTACAGGCTATAATTTTTCTCAGGTATACAATTCAAAAGCTGAAAAGATGTTTCCGTTCTTAAAAAAACCTTTAAATTCCGATCATCCTCCCTCTCGATTCGAAAGCGAATTTAAAAGAGAGGATGGAGATACCCTGTACCTGGGTTTTTCAACCTCTCCTTTAAGGGATTTCAGAGGAGAAGATCTGGGAGATATCCTGATATTCCAGGATTTAACTAAGCTTAAGGCCATGGAAGAACATATTAAAATGGTTGATAGATTGGCCGCTGTAGGCCGTTTGGCAGCGGGGATAGCCCATGAGATGAGAAACCCCTTAGCCTCTATGAGTGGTTCCATTCAGGTTTTAAAAAGCGAATTGCAACTGGATGACGGAAATGAACGCTTAATGGACATTGCTATAAGGGAGACAGAGAGGCTGAATGCTCTGATCACAGATTTCTTGCTGTTTGCTAAACCAGGCTTGGAAGGAAAAGAGATGGTCGATATTACAAAGGTTATTAATGATACGCTTGGGGAATTTGCCAGCAGCCCTGAATGGAATAAGGACATCGAGGTGTATAAGAACCTGCCTAAAGACAGCAAGGTAGAAGCCAACCCCAGACAGTTAAAGCAGGTATTCTGGAACTTATTTATCAATGCCGTCCAGGCAATGCCAGAAGGCGGAAAGTTAAAAATAGAAGCCAGAAGCCAGAAGCCAGAAGTCAGAAGTCACGGATATATGAGTGGCAGACAACAGACAGAAAATAATTTTTTAGAGATTCTCATAACTGATACTGGCTGTGGAATACCTAAAGAGAACCTGGACAAGATATTCGATCCCTTCTTTACTACCAAGGAAAAAGGCGCAGGAATGGGTTTGGCTATTGCATACAGGATAATAGAGAGTTATAAGGGGAAAACAGTAGTTAAGAGTGAGGTAGGGCAAGGGACGACTTTTACCATTTATCTGCCGGTTGCTTTTAGTTGACCTCCATCCAGATAAAGAAGACCGAGGAAGGAAAACATGACTGAAATCGGATTTTATTCTCTGTTAATTGCATTCTTACTCGCTGGTTATTCGGCATTAACCTCTATTTTGGAGGTTAGATGTCTAAAAGAAGAGACATTTGCCAGTTCTAAAAATGCTGCCATCGCCGTATTTGGATTTTTAACCTTAGCCTCTATGGCTATGATATATGCTTTGGTGACACGAGATTTTCAAGTCGAATACGTAGCAAGATACACAAATAGCAGCCTCCCAATGATTTATACCTTAACTGCCTTTTATGCAGGACAGGAAGGCTCCCTCCTCTTCTGGGCATGGCTTCTTTCTATATTTGCTACAATAGTGATTTTCCAGAACAGAAAGAAGAACCTGGAGCTTTTACCCTATGTTCTTTCAGTGTTGATGACAATTACGTTTTTTTTCATACTCCTGATGGTCTTCGTAACCAGTCCATTTAAGACCCTAAGCCCTGTGCCATTTGACGGCCAAGGCTTAAATCCTATGCTACAAAACCCTGGTATGATATTTCATCCCCCTACTCTATTCATAGGCTATGTCGGATTTTCCGTACCTTTCGCATTTGCAATAGCAGCCCTGATTACCGGGCAACTGGGAGACGTCTGGATAAGAACTACCAGAAAATGGACAATCTTTTCATGGTTATTTCTGACAGTGGGCAACCTGTTGGGAGCTCAGTGGGCCTATGTAGAGCTGGGATGGGGCGGCTACTGGGCATGGGATCCGGTAGAAAACGCCTCCTTCATGCCCTGGCTCATTGGAACAGCGTACCTGCACTCGGTGATGATCCAGGAAAAACGGGATATGCTAAAGGTCTGGAATATACTGTTGATCATCTTCACATTTCTCCTGACCATTTTTGGTAC
>WOUX01000133.1:0-4310 GCA_009773075.1 bacterium
TATAGCTTCATTGGCAAGCCTGTCAGCATGCCGATTCTTCTCTCTATTAATATACTTTATATCATACCAGACAAATTTTTTCAACAGGTCATTCACCTCATTGTACAAAACCACCAATCCCTTATTCTTAACAGCATATGTCCCATTTAACTGTCTAACCATCAATTCTGAATCAGAGAAAATATGCACTCTGGTTCCCTTGAGTTTTAAAACTCCCTTGAGTCCCAAGATCAATGCCCTATATTCAGCAACATTATTAGTATCCTTTCCAAGATATTTTTTTAACTCCCCAATTACATTTCCTTCTTTATCTAAAATCACTGCCCCGGCCCCGGCTTCCCCTGGATTCCCTCGAGAGGCACCATCGGTATAGACAAAAAAATCACGGAGATTGGACGAAGCCCGGTTGTCCGATTTGTTCCTATAAAATACTGCTGATTGATGTAATATTTCCTGGATATCCTCATTTGAGACCATTGGAAATTTCTCAATGGTCTTTGTAAAACTCATGTGCAAAGCCAGATGATTCAATATCTCTGTTTTTAATTTATCCGGGATCTCTCTACTCTTCAATCTTTTCTCGGTATAGATTTATGGAGGCTATTCACTGGAATGGGGGTTAGGGTTCAAAAGCGATTGGGGTCATGAACTGTTCTCCCAGTAGAGGATTCTATTGCAATTTGGACAAAAGATTAAATCCATCCCCTTCTGTACCTCATTAGAGAGTTGGGGCGGAATATCCATGTAGCATCCTTGACAAAATCTGTCCTTTGTCGGAACAACAGCAATCTCCTGCCTGTGTTTCTTTATGTTCTCATACGTCTGCAGTAACTCTGAACCTATCTTTGAGGATAATTCCCCTCTCTTTTTCACTTTTTCTGCCAGTTGATTCTTGAATTCCTCCAGTTTCGCTGTAAGTTCACTCTCCTCCTTATCAAACTCTCTGGATGTTGCCATAAAATCTTCTTCTTTTTCCTTCAATTCCTTCCTTAAAACATCAAGCTCCTCTAAAACATTAAGGATATCTTCTTCCCTTTGGCTATTGGATTCCTTTGTCAAGGCTATCTCCTTCAATGCTGCTTGGTATTCCTTGTTGGTCTTAACCGATAACAATTTTTCTTCAGATTTTCTAATCTTCTCCATCTCTTGTTCCATAACTCTCTCTTTTTTCCTTCTGTCATTCTCCAAACTCTCCAGTTTCTCCCTGTTTAAATCAGCTATTCTCCGCTTTTCTTCTAGCTTCTCTTTCAACAATTCTATTCTTCGGGGATAGTTCTCTTTAGTCTCTTCAATCTTTCCTATGCTCAAATCCAGGTCCTGGAGCTTCACCAGAATATTAATTTGTTCGTGCAATATTCTTTTCCTCCTTAGTGGATGTTAGCAGTATCAGCCTAGAAATAAAAAAGTGCACCTAAAAGGTGCACTTTTAATCCGCTTATCTTTTTTATATCTTCTGCAAATTTCCAAACAGATCTTTTCAATAAACATCCTTCTCTACTATTATTAGGAAGATCGTTGGTGGGCCCACCTGGGTTCGAACCAGGGACCTACCGGTTATGAGCCGGTGGCTCTTCCAACTGAGCTATGGGCCCCTATTAGGGAAAAAACTGTAAAATCTGTCAGGTTAAATTTCCTAAAACTAAACTGAAAAACAATAAATAAATTGAAAACCTTTGTCAAGTAAAAAGGGCAAAATAGGAGTTAAAAGGCATTAACATCATTTTTCTACAAAGCTTTTGAGTCTTTTGCTTCTGCTGGGATGCCTCAATTTCCTCAATGCCTTAGCTTCTATCTGCCTGATTCTCTCTCTAGTAACATCGAAATCCTGGCCTACCTCCTCCAGTGTGTGATCTGCCTTCTCACCGATTCCAAACCTCATTCGCAGAACTTTCTCTTCTCTGGGCGTCAAGGTAGCCAGTACCTTTCTGGTCTGCTCGGATAGGTTCAGGTTAATAACAGAATCGCTTGGAGATATAATTTTTTTATCCTCAATAAAGTCCCCCAGGTGGCTGTCTTCCTCTTCGCCAATAGGAGTTTCCAGGGAAATAGGTTCTTTGGCTATCTTTAGAACCTTTCTAACTTTATCCAAAGGTAACTCCATCTTTTCAGCAATCTCTTCAGGCAGTGGTTCCCTGCCCATTTCTTGAACCAGGTATCGGGAAGTTCGGATGAGTTTATTTATTGTTTCAATCATATGAACAGGGATCCTGATAGTTCTGGCCTGATCCGCTATTGCCCGTGTAATCGCCTGTCGGATCCACCAAGTTGCATAGGTACTGAATTTGTATCCTCTTTGATATTCAAATTTATCCACGGCTTTCATCAATCCTATATTTCCTTCCTGGATCAAATCAAGGAATTGAAGCCCACGGTTAGTGTATTTCTTCGCTATACTTATTACTAAACGCAGGTTAGCCTCTATCAGCTCGCTCTTAGCCTCCTTTGCTTTGCTTTCTCCATCCTCAATATTCTGAATAATCTTTTTCAACTTCTTTGCAGACATCTCTAATTCAACTTCTGATCTTCTAATCCTCCTTTGAGCACTATTAATTATCTTCTCAAATTCTTTCAACCCATCCCTGGTAAATACTTTATTGTCTAATAATTCACCACATCCTGCCCCTTCCTTTTTCTTTACCAGTCTAAATAATCTTTTTATCTCCTTAAGGTCTATGCCGGAAATATTTTCGCACTCCTGTATTTCCCTTACTGCTTTTTCAACTCTATCATTGAGGCTTTTTAATCTTTGAACTATTCTTTCAACTTGTTTTTTGTTGAAATTTATATCCATTAGTAGTGTCACTATATTCTGTTTATTCTCAATCCTATTTTTCCGAAGATCTTCTCTGTCAAATGGGCCCCCTTTGTCCTGCATCAACAGTTTCTGAATTTCTCTATTCTTTTCATTCAGTTCCTTTATCCTGTCAATTAGGGTCAAAACTCTCTGGGTATGGTATTCGGAATTTAAATGTTCTTCCTCCTGATCCTTAATTATCTCCTTGACATTAATCTTTTCTTTTCTAAGCTTTTCAGCTAATAATATTGTTTCTCTTATCGTTATTGGAGAATCCAATGCCGCTTCCAGAACCTCTCTTTCCCCTTCTTCAATCCTCTTTGCTATCTTGACTTCTTCATCTCGTGTCAGCAGGGAAACAGACCCCATTTCACTTAGATACATCCTCACTGGATCATTGCCCTTGCTGTATGATTCTTCCTCTGCGTCAATTTCATTTTCCTCTTCTCTTAATTCTGGAATTTTCCTTTTTGGTATTTTTACCTTCTGAACAGCATCTACAATTTCAATGTCATTTTCATCAAACATAATCATCAAATCATCAATTTGCTCCGAGGACACAATATCGGAAGGTAAAATATCATTAACCTCATCATAGGTCAGAAACCCTTTTTCTTTACCCATATTAATTAGCTGCTCTACCTCTTCAATCTTTGTCTTTTTAGGCATTAAAACTCCTCCTTTGTACAAATCCTGTGGATAATGCGCACCGTGCCCCTACTCAGGCATTATTATGGCGTGAAAAAGCTTGTCTATAGTTTATTTGCTTGTTTTTAAGCTCTTGTCTGGAGATCAAGAACTCTCTCTGAAGCGCTTCATCTTTTTTCTCTTCGGCCTCTTTAATCTTTATGTCCAGTATTTTTATCTCCTCATCCACTTTATGCATCCGAATTTTATTTATACAGTCTTTAAGAATTTTTGGGACATCTTCGATACTCTCATTTTCAATCGATAGCTGAGAGATCAGGTTTTTTGAACTCTCATCTTCCAAGGAGTTAATTACTTTTCCTGAATCTATCCCTCCCTGTCTATTGAATTCCTCTAAAAGCAATAATCCTACTTCTCTGTATTGCTTATTTGCAAACCCTTCGATTACCGCTTCTTCCTGAATTTTTTGGATAACCTCGTTGTTTAATAACATCAGTTTTAATAAGAGTTTCTCAACAATATCTTCATCCATAAACTGAACACCCTTTTCTTGCAAAATACCCACCCCCTTTTTTGTCCCACGGAGTTGCGAAACAATGGTATCCTCTTTTATGCCCAGTCGATTGGAAACCTTTTGTATATAGATGTCCCTTTCTATTTTATTTTCTATCTTAGCCAGAATAGGTGTAACATCTTCTATTATCTTTACCTTCCCTTCCACTGAAGAAACATCATGCTTTTTTATGACCTCGTTGATGGTAAATTCTATCAGGGGCATAGAACCAGCAATAATTTCTTTAAACCCTTTCTCGCCCACTTTTTTTACGAAACTATCAGGATCAAACCCTGACGGAAGGACTGCTATCTT
>WOUX01000133.1:4329-8721 GCA_009773075.1 bacterium
ACTTCTGGCAGCAGCCTTCTTTCCAGCCTCATCAGCATCAAAGACAGTAATTATGTTATTTGTGTACCTCCTCAAAATCCTTATATGACCTGTGGTTAAGGATGTACCCAGTGTAGCTGCAACGTTTTTTATGCCGTATTGATTTAAACTCAAAAGGTCAAAGTATCCCTCCACAACTATTACCCTATCTTCGCTCCTGATAAAATCTTTGGCAACTTTCAGTCCGTAAAGGCTATTGCTTTTATTGTAAATGGAAGATTCCGGCGAATTAAGATATTTAGGAAGACTGTTGTCTAATACTCTCCCTCCAAAACCGATCACTTTGCCATGGATATCAATTATAGGGAAAATCATCCTATCCCTAAAACGGTCATAAAATCCTTGGACTTTTTTCGGTATAATCAATCCAACTTCAGAAACCCTTGAAAGGGGAACTCCTTTTTTCAATAGAAACTTTAACAATCCATCCCAGCTATTCTGGGCATAACCTACTCTGTGATCTATTATCACATCATTCCCAATTCCTCTCTGTCTGAGATATTCTCTGGCTTCTTTACCCTCCTTTTCATTTATCAGAAGATTGTGGTAGTAGCTTGCTGCCAGTTCATTTAAGTCAAATAACCACTCTCTTTTTAGGCTTTCTCTCTTATCTGCATCGGATATTTTTATTTTGGGGAGATCAATTCCATACCTCCTGGCGAGTCCCCTTGCAGCCTCAGGAAATGAGAGACGGTCCATCTTCATCAGAAAGTTGAATACATTACCCCCGGTATTGCATCCAAAACAATGAAAAATCTGCTTTTCCTCATTCACCATAAAGGATGGGGTCTTCTCAGAATGAAAGGGGCACAATCCTTTATAGTTTTTCCCTGTCTTTTTGAGGGAGACATAGTCTGATATTACCTCTACGATACTTACCCTATCTTTTATCTCTTCAAGCTTATCATCAGGGATATAATCCGCCAAAGTACTGTTTCTCCATTTACTCAGTCAAACCTTAATTTCCACAACGGTAACGCCAGTCCCTCCCTGGGACAAATCGGCTGAATTAAAATTTACCACAAAGCTGTGGGCATTCAGATGGTTCCTAATGGCATCTCTTAATCTTCCAGTACCGACTCCATGAACGATATCCACCCTTGTCATACCACTTAGTATGGCATTATCTATAACCTTATCAACCAAGGGTATAGCATCATCTACTCTCATCCCTACCAAATTGATCTTACTTGTCATACCAGTAGTTAGAGGAGTAAATGACACATCTTCTTTGCTTTTGGTACGCTTCAGACTATTCCCATTTACTTGCTCAAGTTCATTTAGGGGTACTTTAATCCTCACGTTTCCAATAAGGACATCCACCTTATCTGAATCCCCTTGTGCCCTTACTATCACCCCCTCTTTATTTAGAGGGCTGATTTTTACCATATCTCCCTTCATTGGATTTAAAAGAGGTCTTCTATCCCTCTTTTTAGCAGGTCTAAATAACTCTAACTCCTCTTTCAGATTATGGAGTCTTTCCTCCACTTCACCAACACTAGACTCCCTCTTCTTCTTAAGATTCCTAGATATTTCTGTTACTTCATTTTCTGCTTTCCTTAAAAAGCTCATGGCTTTAGTCTCCGTTTCCAATAATATCCTGTCCTTTTTCTCTTGAATTTTCTCTAACAAAGACACTGTCTGTTTCTGGTAGAGCAAGATTATTTCCTTAATCCTTTTAACCTCTTTTATATCTTCTATTATCTCCCTCTGGGAACTCTCAAGAGTTCTAATTAACCTTGAGATATCACCATTCTTGCCCTCCATAAAACTCACTGCTTTATTCAAAATTTCTCGTGGGATACCTAGCTTCTCAGCAATTACCAGGGCGTTGCTTTCTCCCGGAAATCCATATATAAGACGATAACGAGGCTCCATGGTTTTTGAGTCAAACTCAACGGATATATTCATTGCGTCTTCATGAAGATATGCATATGCCTTTAATAAATTGAGATGGGTTGTAGCAATAATACTACAATTTTTCCCCCTTAAATAATCCAATAGCGCCATTGCCAAAGCAGCGCCTTCATCGGGGTCAGTTCCTACCCCCATCTCATCTAATAGTACCAATGATGATTCATTAGCCTTATCCAGAATATGAACCATCTGGGAGATATGGGAAGAGAAGGTACTGAGATTCTGCTCTATGTCCTGTTCATCACCAATATCCGCGAAGATTGAATCGAAGATCGCCGCAACACTTCCGTCTGCTACTGGAATATGCATTCCTGCCTGTAACATTAGGGTCAAAATACCTACTGTCTTTAAAGCAACGGTCTTGCCACCAGTATTTGCTCCTGTAATTATTAAGGTATTGCAATCCTTATCAAAATGAATATCGATAGGGACCACACCTTTGCTTAAATTGGCTGGGTCCTCTCTATCCCTATATTCCTTCCTGTCTCGTTGGGACGGCAGGCAGACATTCTGGAGGGACACCAGCAAGGGATGATATGCATTGATTAAATTGACTATCCCCTCTCTGTTTAATACGGGCTTTATTGCATTTAATTCAATACTGTATTTTGCCTTAGCATAAGTAAGGTCAACCTTACCCAAAAGGCTTAGATTTGAAAGAATTTCTTGAGCATTCGTTTTTATATTGTTGCTCAAATTCCTTAACACCCTAAGCTCTTCATTTTTCTCTTCCTTAAAAAGGATGCCAAGCTCATTATTCAATTCTATAGTGGAGATAGGCTCAATAAAGTATGTTGCCTTGCTATGAGAATGATCATGGATAATACCTTGAACATGACCTTTAAAATCCGACTTAACCGGGATTACATATCTTCCATTTCTAACTGTAATGATCCTTTCTTGAAAAAAGGATTGTAATGAATCTTTAGAAAGTAAATCCTCTAGAGAGGCATGTATCTTTTTCCTAAGCCCCCTTACTTTTTCTCTTATGGCTTTAAGTTCTGGACTGGCACTATCTAATATATCGCCCCTCTCTCCCACAGTCTGTTCTATCTTGCGTTCAATATCTGGGAGCAAAATAAAACTGTTTCCTATTGCCTTCAACAAGGGATATCTATTGTCTTCTAATTTTCCAAATAACCTTTTGAGCTTATGGGTTGCCTTTAAGGTACTTAAAATATCCAGAAGCTCAATGGGATCCATGATATATCCCTCAACTCTGGTCTTTTTAACAGGCTTTTCAATATCCCTGATACCACCGATGGGGATATCCGCATAGATTTGCAAGACCTCTTTCAGCTCACTTACTTCATTCAGGAGAACCCCTATCTCTTTTATGTCTCTTTCTGGCTTAAGAGACTCACATAAAGCTCCACCCAAATTGGAGGCAGCAAATCCTTTTAACAAGCTTAATATGCTGTTAAATTCCAGAACTTTTAACGTATGCTTATTCATTATTATTAGGCTATTTTTAAAACCCCTTTAGATGTCTATCTGGAATATAATCAAGATACATGAAAATTAAGAACAGGAGGTGACATGAATTAACAAATAGGTCGGATAGGAATCTTTAATTTGTCTTTTGCCTTGGCGGCCACTTTCATCTCGTCTATTAGTCTGTCATTTAATGGCATAGGTTACACTCCAGTTTCCCTTTTTCTTTTTAATGCCCTTTTTCTAGCTGCCAAAGCCTTTCTTTTTTTCTTCACACTGGGTTTCTCATAATACTCCCTTTTCCTTGCCTCCGATAGTATTCCCGTTTTATCACACAGCTTTTTAAATCGTTTCAAGGCATTTTCAAAGGTTTCATCTTCCCTAACTTTAACACCAGGCATTCATCCTTCCCCTCCCTTCATTGATAGTTGTATTGTCAAAATATTTTTATCTTTTAGACAAAAAGCTTTTTATTATCAGAACATCACCGTCCGGCCGACACTATAACAGCATAGAGTTCACGTTTCCTGCCACCTAAAAAACGTATCGCTTTGAAAACACAATCATTAAATGATATAGATAATAATTGTCTATTGTAGGCAGTAAACCCCTCACTGAATCGGGGATAAATTTGATAGAGTAGTAACCAGAAGATAGCTGGAAATATGGTAGATGGTGCCTCTATGAATATTCTTACAAGCTAGCCTTAATACAGGGCTATCCTGCTAATTGGCTTGCTCTACTGATTGATTTCTATTTTTCATGTCATATGCTCTGTTTTTTATAAAACGTTTAATATTACCTTGGTACTATAATAGCAAAAGGAAATGATTTTATTGAGGATGATAAATATTTTATTATATAAAAATAATGATAATTGTCAAATGAAAAATCTTTAGTGTCTGGAACTCGGAACACACATCGTACCCCCCTGGTATCTATAAAGATACTTGGTAAGAGTGGAATGGTGGAGATTGTTTGTTGGTTCAATTAGTTTATGAG